>JAFAYS010000321.1 GCA_019240175.1 Chloroflexota bacterium
CAGAAGGCCTCGGCCTGCGCCAGATCCTGCTTCTGCAGCCAGGCGATGTAGTCGCGATACGGGCGCGGTGCGGTGTGCTGGATCGCACGACCGCTCACGCGGGCCTCGTAGCTCGTGAAGACTTCGGTCAGCACCAGCGGCAGTGACCAGCCATCCAGCAACAGGTGATGCTGCGTCCACACAAAGCGATGGATATCATCCGCGACCTGGAAGAGCGCCAGCCGCATCAGCGGTGCCTGCGCCGGATCGATGCCCTGCCGCCGATCCGCCTCCACAAAGGCCGCCAGCCGCAGGTTTTGTTCATCGATCGAGCACGTACGCCAATCCTCGATCTGCCAGGGCACGATCGCCTCGATGTGTACCACCTGCAGCGGCTCGGCCAGCCCGGCCCAGACAAAGCTGGTGCGCAGAACGGCGTGGCGGGCGACGACCTGATCCCAGGCAGCCTGGAAAGCCGCGACGTCCAGCGGGCCACGCAGCGTCGACACCAGCTGCTCGACATACACGCCGCTGCCCGCGTCCGCCAAGCTGTGGAATAGCATGCCCTGCTGCAGCGCCGTCAGCGCATACATATCCGCCACATCCGGCGTTCCCGCCACGATCCGATCCACCGTCGCCTGATCCAGCCGCGCCAACGGCACATCCGAGGGCGTCCAGCCACCCGCCGCCGGACGCAGGCAGTGCGCGATCAGTTCACGCAGCGCACCGAGATACTGCTCGGCCAGCGCCGCGATCGTCGGGGCGGCATACTGCGCCGCGCTCGCGCTCCAGCGCACCGTCAGCACGCCGTCCACCACCAGCGCCGTCACAGCCAGCCGATGCGGACGCGCCGTCCTCGCGCTCACGTCCGCGCCGGCCTCCGTGTCTAGCCGCCGGAACAGCCCCGCCGTGCCCGCGCCCTGCGTCAGCTGCCCCAGGTAGTTGAAGCCCACCTCCGCCGGCTGTCCAGCGCGCAGCACCTGTGCCCGCTCATCCGGCGCGAGATAACGCAACAAGCCGTAGCCCAGACCCTGGCTGGGCACTGCGCGCAGCTGCTCCTTGACCGCTTTCAGCGCCGCGCCCGGCTCCACGTGCGCCCGCAGATCCAGCAGTACTGGATACAGCGCCGTGAACCAGCCCACCGTGCGCGTCAGATCCACATCGGCGAAGCGCTCGTCGCGCCCGTGGCCTTCCAGGTCGAGCCGCACCCGTCGCTCGCCGCTCCACTCGCCCAACGTCTCGACCAGCGCCGTCAGCAGCAGATCTTGCGGCTGTGCGCGATACGCCTGCGGTGCCGCCTGGAGCAACGCCGTCGTCTCGGCAGCGCTCAGCGTCACCGTGTGGTGTTGCACCAGCGCGACCGTATTCGCGCCCTCGGGATGATCCACCGGCAGCGCGGGCAATGCTGGCTGGGTGACCTGCTCCCAGTACGGCAGCTCCACCAGCACCGCATCCGTCTGCGCCGCCGCGCTCAGACGCTCGGCCCACTGCCCAAAGGCCGTCGTCTTGGCCGGCAACACCACCGCCCCGCCCTGGGCCAGCTGCCGATACGCCGTGTCCAGGTCGTCCACCAGGATCGCCCACGACACCCAGTCCACCGCCAGGTGATGCACTACCACCACCAGCCGCTGCACACCGCCAAACTCGAACAGCGCCGCCCGCAGCAACGGCCCGAATTCCAGACTCAAGCTCGCCTGAAGCGCGTTGGCATGCTCCATGAAAGCCGCCTGACGCACATCGTCCGACAGCGCGCCGAGATCGAAGGTGCTCAGCAGCGGCTGCTCGGCGGGTGACGCGTACTCCTGATACCAGCCGGCCTCGGTCTGATGGAAGCGCAGACGCAGCGCATCGTGGTGGAGCAGCACATGCTGGATTGCCTGCGTCAGCAGCGCCGCATCAAGCGGCTCGGTCGGCTCAAGCACCACCGATTGGTTGAAGTGGTGCAGCTCTGGCAGCTCGCGCGCCAGCAGCCAGTGCTGGATCGGCGTTAGCGGCGCAGCGCCCGTCAGCAGGCCCTGCTCGGCCACCACCGCAGGCCGTGTATCGGCGACCGCCGCCAGCAGCGCGATCGTCTGGTTTTGGAAGAGCTGCGTGGGGCTGAGCCGGAGGCCGGCCTGATTCGCGCGGGCAATCACTTGAATACTCAGGATCGAGTCGCCGCCCAGCGCGAAGAAATTGTCGTGGCGGCCCACGCGCTCTACGCCCAGCACTGCCGCCCAGATTCCCGCCAGCGTGGCCTCCGCTCCAGTCAGCGGCTCACCATCCATGTCTTCGGCAGCGTCGCTACGAATCTCCGGCGCGGGCAAGGCCTTGCGATCCAGCTTGCCGTTGGGCGTGAGCGGCAGCGCATCGAGCAGCACAAACGCGCTCGGCACCATATACTCGGGCAAGCGAGCCTGGAGGAAGCTTCGCAGGCCCTCACCCCCTCCGTCCCCCTCTCCCGCTGCGGCAGGCGAGGGGGAATCAGCGGTACTCCTTTGTTCCTTTGTTTCTTTGTTCTTTTGTTCTACGACGTACGCCACCAGCCGCTTCACGCCCGGCAGATCTTCGCGCACGAGCACCACGGCCTCGCCCACCGCTGGATGCTGGCCGAGCGCAGCTTCGATCTCGCCCAGCTCAATGCGGAAGCCGCGCAGCTTGACCTGATGGTCACGGCGGCCCACAAACGCGATCGCGCCGTCGGGCAGGTAGCGCACAATATCTCCGGTGCGATACAGCCGCGCGCCGGGAACGGCACCAAACGGATCGGGAATGAACTTCTCGGCAGTCAGCGCGGGTTGATTCAGATAGCCGTGCGCCAGGCCATCGCCGCCGATGTACAGCTCACCCGGCACGCCCACTGGCACGGGCCGCGCCTGATCGTCCAGGATATAGAGCTGCGTATTCGCCAGCGGATAGCCGATCGGGATCGTTGTAGCACCTGCCGGAACCTCCGTGATCTCAAACCACGAGGCAAAGGTGGTGCTTTCAGTTGGACCATAGCCATTGAGCAAGCGGCGTGGCGCGCCTGCCGCCAGCACCGTCGCGATCGCATGGGCATCAAGCGCATCGCCGCCAACCAGCAGATCCCGCATGGTCGCGAACGCATCTGGGACTTCCCGCGCGATCTGATTGAACAGCGCGGTTGTTACAAACATCGTGTCGATCCCATACTGGCGAATGTGCGCGGCCAGCGCCTGCGGCGCGAGCGCCACCTCACGCGGCACTCCAATCAACCGGGCACCGTGGATCAGCGCGCCCCACAGCTCGAACGTCGCCGCATCGAACGAGATGTTCGACATCAGGCCGATGCCGTCCTCTGGCGTGAGCTGCACATAGTTGGTATCGCAGACCAGCCGCGTGATCGCGCGGTGGGGAATGCCGATGCCCTTGGGCTGGCCGGTCGAGCCCGAGGTGTAGATCAGATACGCCAGGTGTTCGGCAGTCACATCGCTGATCGGCTCGGAGGTGGGCCGCGCGGCCAGCTCCGTCGCGTCACGATCGACACAAACCAGCTGCGCGGCGTGCTCAGGTAATGTCGCGGCCAGCTCTGCCGTGGTGATGATCACCGGCGCGGCGGTGTCGTGGAGCATAAACTGTACGCGCTCGGCGGGATAGCTCGGGTCGAGCGGGACGTACGCGCCGCCGGCCTTTAAGATCGCCAGCACGCCGACCACAAACGCCAGCGAGCGCTCCAGGCAGATGCCGACCGGCGTGCCCACACCGATGCCCAGTGATTGGAGCTGATGTGCCAGCTGGTTGGCCCGCGTGTTCAGCTCAGCATACGTGCACTGCTCACCCCCGACGATCACCGCGATCGCATCGGGCCGTCGCGCCGCCTGCTGCGTCACCAGCTCATGCACTGTCCGCGTATGCGGGTAGGCTGTCGACGCCGGGTTCCAGGTCTGGACCACCTGCTGCTGCTCGGTCGCCGTGAGCAGCGGCAGCGCGCTGATGCGCTGCTCCGGGCCCGTCGCGATCGCGGCAAGCAGCGTTTGGAAGTGCCCCACCAGCCGCCCAATCGTCGCCGCGTCGAAGAGATCGGTCGCGTACTCTAGCGCCCCGGCCAGCCCTTCGGCAGTCTCCCACAGATCCAGGCTGAGATCGAACTTGGCCGTGCCGTAGGCTACCGGCAGCGCTTGCACGGTTACGTTCGGCAGCTGCAGCGGAGCCATCGGCGCGTTTTGTAGCGCAAACATCACCTGGAAGAGCGGATGGTGGCTGAGGTCGCGTACCGGCTGCACGGCGTCCACCACTTGCTCGAACGGCACATCCTGATTGGAGAAAGCGTGCAGCACACCGGCCCGCACACGCGCCAGCACCTCGCGGAACGGCGGCGCGCCGCTGAGGTCGGTGCGCACGACCTGCGTATTGACGAAATAGCCGATCAGCCCGTCCAACTCTGGGCGCGTACGGCCCGCGCTGGGAATGCCCACCGCAAGATCGGTCTGCGTGCTGTAGCGACTGAGCAGCACCTGCCACGCCGCCAGCAAAGTCATGAAGAGCGTCACACCTTCGCGCCGGCTCAGGGCTTGCAGCTCCTGGCTCACCGCTGCCGGCACGCTGAAGAGCTGACTCCCGCCTGCATGAGATGGCAGCGCCGGACGGGGCCGATCGGTCGGCAGCTGGAGCACTGGCACGTCCGCCAACTGCTGCTTCCAGGATTCCAGCTGGCCTACGATCGCGGCATTACGCAGCCAGGCCTGCTGCCAGCCGGCGTAATCGGTGTACTGGATCGGTAGCTCCGGCAGGCCATGATCGTCGGGCGCGCCGCGTAGCGCAGCATCGTACAGCGCGGTCAGCTCGCGCATAAACACGCTCATCGACCAGCCGTCAGCGATGATATGGTGCAGATTCACCACCAGCACGTGTGCCTGCTCGTCAAGCCGCAACAGCATGGTGCGAATCAGGGGGCCATGCTGGAGATCGAAGGGCGTGCGCGCCTCCGCCGTAATCCGCAACTGAGCGATTGACTCGCGCTGTGCGGCGGGATAGGACTGAAGATCGATCAGCGGCAGAGGCACATGGAGCGAAGGCGCGATCACCACGCAGGGCTGGCCGGCCTCGGTGGGGAATGCCGTACGCAAAGCCTCATGCCGGCTCACGATCGTGTTCAGCGCCCGCGCCAGGGCCGCCGGGTCCAGCGCGCCGGTCAGACGAAAGGCCAGCGGCACATTATAGGCGATGCCGTCGGGCTGGAGCTGATCGATGAACCACAGGCGCTGCTGGGCAAATGAGAGCGGCAGCGCCACGCTGCCATCGCGCGGCAGGACGGGAATTGGTGTGAGCGCGCTGCTCGCCGGCTGCTCCGGTGCCGGTCGTCGATAGCCCAGCGACTCGGCCAGCTGCCAGGTCGGATCGCCCAGAAAATCGCGGGTGTAGTGCTCTTTCCAGCGCTCGCTAATGCGCGCATCGACCGATGTATGCTGGTGAAACTTGACATCGCCGACCATCTTGCTCATCGCGTGGATGCCGTCGGTCATGCGCTGCTGCTTGTCCTGGTACGGCTGCGCCATTTCGGGCCGGTAGGGCAGGCCCAGGAAGCGGCACAGATCCTCAAGCACATGCTCCGGCTGCGCGGTCAGATCCTCGAAGCGCAGCTGGTGCTGCCGTTCCGCTGGGATCTCGGTGAGGAACGACTGAATATTTTGTTGACACACGGTCCAGATCAGCTCGGCCAGCGTGCGCGTCGGGAAGGAATGATCGTGCCGGAAGAAGACCTGATCCAGCCTGGCGTCCTCGAACGAGCGAATCATGCCGTACGGATGGCGCAGCAGATGGATGTACAGTGGCTGCTCAAAATCCTCTTCCATGCGCTGTAGGATCTTGAGATCCAGGGCATAGGAGGGCGTTTTATCGACCAGTGTTCGCGCGCCGAGCCAGGATTGCATCAGCGCGTAAAACTCTTGCACGGTCTGGCCCTGGGCTTCACACTCGGCCATGATCCGCTCAGCCGTCGGCGCATCGCAGCCACGGATCGCCATGATCGCTCGCACGGTGCCTTCCAGCCAGAAGCGATCGCGACCAGTAAACGCGATCTTGCGATCGTCCAGCGTATTGAACGACAGCAGCTCAAGCTCGGGCGGCGCGAAGAGCTGCGGATGGCCGGCCAGCATCACGCGCAGCAGCGTCGAGCCCGAGCGTGGCGGCGACAGCAGAAAGATCGCGCGGGGATTTTTGGGCCGTGCCAGGTGGGCAGCTCGTGGCGGCAGCGGCGTGACGACCTCGCGCATCTCCGCCAGCAGCGCCGCATCGACGGTTGGTTCGGGCGTGACCTCAGCTTCAGTCGTGACCTGCGCGGGCGCGTCGACACCCAAGATGCGCGCCGCAGCCTGCGGCGTATGTGTCAGCAAATAGGCGGCCAGATCGGCAATCGTCGGCGCGTCGAAGACGGCCACCACATAGACAACCTCACCGAGCGCTGCCTGAAGCTTGTTGATCAGGATCGCAGCCTGGATCGAGTTGCCGCCCAGCTCAAAGAAATTGTCGTGGACGCCGACCGCCTGCAGGCCGAGCACGTCCTGCCACAGACCGGCCAGCAGCTCTTCCAGCGGCGTGCGTGGCGCAACAAACGCTTTCTCTAGATCGGGGCGCGCCTGATCCGGTGCCGGCAGTGCCTTGCGATCGACTTTGCCGTTGGGCGTGAGCGGCAGCGCGCCCAGGAACACAAACGCGCCCGGCACCATATACTCGGGCAGGGCCGTGCCGAGGAAGCGCCGCAGCTCGGTGACGGTCGGCGGCTGCACGGCATCGGGCACGACATACGCCACCAGCCGCCGGTCGCCTGGCACGTCTTCGCGCGCCATAACCACCGTCGCGACCACAGCCTCATGCTGGGCCAACACGGCCTCGACCTCGCCGACCTCAATGCGATAGCCACGGATTTTGACCTGCGCGTCGGTGCGACCCAAAAATTCGAGCGTGCCGTCGGGTAGGTAGCGCACACGATCGCCGGTACGATACCAGCGCTGACCATCCAGCTCGACAAACTTCTCGGCGGTCAGCTCGGGGCGGTTGAGATAGCCGCGCGTCACGCCCGCGCCACCGAGGTACAGCTCGCCCGCCACGCCGATCGGCGCCAGCTGGCCATGCGGATCATACACGCGCACCTGCATGTTCGGCAGCGGCTGGCCAATCAGTTGGCGCACGGGACGACGATCGCGCGGGACCACGTAGCGCGTGCAGATGATCGTGCCTTCGGTCGGACCGTAGAGCACCACCAGCTCGGCCTCGGGAAACGCCGCTTGAGCATCGGCGAGCAGCTCGGGCGGCACCGCATCGCCGCCGACGAAGATTCGCCGCAGCCGCGACGCCACGGTGCCCTGCGCCTGGGCTGCTGTCACCGTCTGGACGATCTGCCGCAACAGGCTCGGCACCGCGTGCAGCTGCGTCCACTCCGCGATACCGTCAAGCAGCCGCGCCCCGTCGAGCGCCTGTCGCTGCGCCACGATCTCGGTGGTGCCGCCTGCCAGCAGCGGGTTGAGCAGCTCGAAAAGCGCGATGTCGAAAGCGATCGAGGCGATCCAGGGCTGGACATCGCTGGCCTGGTAGCCAAAGGTCTGCTGGCTGGCGTGCAGCACATTGAGCAGCTGACGATGCTCAACCTGCACCGCTTTGGGCCGGCCCGTTGTGCCCGAGGTGTAGATCAGGTAGGCAAGATTCGCTGGCGTGATCCGCACCGGCGGATTAGCGGTGCTTCCTTGGGCCAGTGTCGCCGCGTCCACGTCCAGGCAAACCACCTGCGCGGCGTGTTCGGGCAATGAGCCGAGCAGCGTGTTCTGCGTCACCAGCACCATTGCTGCGGAGTCGCCCAGCATGAACTGGATGCGCTCCGCCGGATAGCTGGGATCGATCGGCACAGAGGCACCGCCCGCCTTCCAGATGCCCAGCAGCCCGACTACAAGATCCAGCGATCGCTCGACATACAAACCCACACGTGTCTCGGGTGCGACGCCCAGGCTCAACAGGTGCTGCGCCAGCTGATTCGCGCGCGCGTCTAGCTCGGCGTAGCGCAGCGTTTGATCCTCGAAGCGCAGCGCGACCGCGTCGGGTGTGCGCGCGGCCTGCTGCTCGATCAGTTGTGGCACGCAGGGCTCGCTGGGAAATGACGTGGTGGACGCGTTCCCGGTCCGCAGCTGCTCGGTCTCGACGGCTGTGAGCAGCGGCAACGTGTGCAGCGGCTGATCCGGCGCTGCCACGATCCCGGCCAGCAGCGTCTGGAAGTATCCTACTAGGCGGCTAATCGTCGACTCGTCAAACAGATCCCGGCTACAGCCAATCACGCCCGTCAGCCCGGCTGCGGTCTCCTCCATGGCCAGGATCAGATCAAACTTGACCGTGTCGAACTCGATCGGCAGCACCTCGACGTCAAGCCCCGGCAAGCTCGGCGGAGCCATGGTGGCGTTTTGCAGCACAAACATGACCTGGAAGATCGGGTGGCGACTCAGGTCGCGCCCAGCCTGCACGGCCTCGACCACGCGTTCAAACGGCACGTCTTGATGCGCAAATGCTTCAAGCGCTGTCTCACGCACGCGCGCCAGCACGTCGCGGAAGCTCGTCGCCCCCGTCAGATCCGCGCGGATCGGCAGCATGTTGATGAAAAAGCCGATCAGCGGCTCGACCTCGGCGCGGGTGCGGTTAGCCACGGGCGTACCAACGACCAGATCATCCTGGCCGCTCATACGGCTGAGCAGCACCTGCCACGCCGCCAGCAGTGTCATAAACAAGGTCGCGCCCGCCTCACGACTCAGCGTCTGAAGCTGATCGCTGAGGGCTGGGCTGAGCACGAAGGGCTGGCGCGCGCCACGAAACGAGGGCACCGGCGGGCGCTGATGATCCGTGGGTAGCGCCAGCGTGGGCACGTCCGCCAGACGCGTGCGCCAGTACGCCAGCTCCTTGTCAAGCGCCGCGCCCTGCAAGGTGTCGCGCTGCCAGAGGGCGTAGTCGGCGTACTGGATCGGCAAGGTCGCGAGGCCATGTTCATGCGGCGTACCCCGCAGCGCCGCCGCGTAGAGCGCGCTGAGCTCACGCATAAACACGTTAAGCGACCAGGCATCCGCGACGATGTGATGCAGCGTGAGCACCAGCAGCGCCGTTTCGCGATCGAGACGCAGCAGAACAGCTCGCAGCAGTGGCCCGTGCTGAAGATCGAACGGGCGGCGGATCTCGGCGATCAGGCGCTCCTGGGCTACAGCCTCACGGTTGGTGGCAGGCTGATCCTGGAGATCGATAGTGGGCAGCGGCAGCAGCAACTCCGGCGCGATGACCTGGACCGGCTGGCCGCTCTCGTCGGTGCCGAACGTGGTCCGCAACACCTCATGCCGGGCCACAATCTCCTGAAGGCTACGTTGCAGCGCCGACTCATTGAGCTCGCCCGTGAGGCGCAACGCGTAGGGCACGTTGTAGGCCGGGCTCGCG
>JAFAYS010000457.1 GCA_019240175.1 Chloroflexota bacterium
CGTCACGATCACATCGCCCGGCTTCCACGGCAGGCTCGCCGCGACGATGCTCAAACCCTGGCTGGTATTTTTGGTAAAAGCAATCTCGTCGGTGCCGGCGTTCAGCAGACGGCTGACCAGCTTGCGGGTTCGCGCGATCGAGCTAAACCATTTGGCCTCAGCCAGCACGCCTTTATCGCGAAAATCTTGCGCCAGCTCGGCGACGACATCGGCGGTGCGACGCGGCAGCGGCCCCAGGGCAGCATGATTCAGGTAGGTGTAGCGCTCGACGACGGGAAATTCAGCCTGTCGCAGCGCGTTCAGATCGACAATAGGCGTGGCGTTACCGATGCTCATACGATGATGATACCAGCGCCCTGATCGATTGACAAGAGTAGAGCGTATGTTCAGCGTGGTTGTGAAGCGCAGTTGCTAGCTCTGCGGCGGTAGCCACTCCTCGGCCTGCAGCACCATCGCGGCATAGCGCATGTAGACCGTGGCCGCGCTCCAACGAATATGCTCGCGGATCGGGTCGTAGCGCGGATCGTCGAGGTAGGCGTGCTCACCGGCGGGGCCAAGCTCATTCCAGAAGGTGCTTAGCTCGCGAAAGCCCAGCCGCTGGTAGAGCCGCAGCGCTCGCGTATTGTGCAGGCTCACGTCGAGGTAGAGCCGCGAAAAACGCAGCGGGCCGAAGTAGGCATCCAGAAACCCACGCAGCACTTCCTCGCCGTAGCCCTGGCCGGTGTACGGCAGGCCCAGGCCGATCCCTAGCCGTGAGCTGTGTGGTCGCGGCTGAATATCGCGAATGCCCACATGCCCGATCACCGTGCCGGAGTTCGTCAGGATCGTCCACTCGCGCCGCCGAGCGTCGGATGAGCGCGTGAGGAAAAAAATATCGGTGGTGCCGTTCTCGCGTAGCATATGCGGCCAGTTAAAGATCGCATCTAGCGGATCGGGATAGGGCGGCCAGGCGACCATGGTGTCGAGATCTTCGCGCTGCATGGTCCGCACAACCAGCCGTGGCGTCGTGATGATCATGTCGCCGACGATCCGGCTGCCGACCAGTCGCGCATGACCTCGGCCAGCAGCGCCGGACGATTGGTCATAATGCCCTCGACCTCAAGCACCAGCAAGCGCCGCATAATCGCCGGATCGTCGACGGTCCACACATTGACCGCGTAGCCCGCCTGACGTACATCTGGGATCAGCATTTCCAGCGGCGGCAGCCGCCAGGATGGATGCCAGGCGCGTGCTCCAAGCTGCGCCAGCGTTCCCAGCGGCCACGTCGTATCGTCGACGGGCGGCATAGCGCTGGAGTCGGTCAATGCTGCGCGTGCCAGCTCGGGCGCGACCTCGCGCATTGCTCGCAGCGCCGCCGGATCGAACGACGAGATGATCACCTGCTCGCCGATTCTATGCTTGTGGATCGTTCGCGCGACCGCCGCCTCGATGCCCGCAACTTTGATCTCGACGTTGAGCAGCAGGCCGGTCTCACGCGCCCAGGCGCAGACCTCGTCGAGGATCGGCGCGCGCTCGCCGCGCAGATCGATCGCCTGAAGCTCGGCCAGCGTCAGCGCTCCCACCGCCTCGGTGCGGCCATTCCAGCGCTCGGTTGTGTCGTCGTGAAAAACCACGATCGCGTCGTCGCGCGTTGGCCGCACATCGAACTCGATCATCTGCGCGCCCTGCCGCAGAGCCAGCTCAAAAGCGGCCATGGTGTTCTCGGGCGCCTCCGCCGATGCGCCGCGATGAGCAATAATGCGTGTGTTCATTATTTTAGTCAAGGGTAACGGCCCACTCGTGACGAATGGGCCGTGCGACAAACGTGTGTTTACAGGTGCGCTACATTAACCAGCCGCTTCCAGTAGTTGTTCGCTCACGTACTCTGGGCCGCCGGGCTTTCGCGCGTCGTGCGACAGCATTGGGGCCAGTAAGCGCTGGACGGCCATGACATGGCTACAAGTGTGCCAGGAATGGAAAAAGTTACAATCGCAAGACCAGGAGTCCCCATCGAGTGAAATAATATGATCCCCACTGCCCCGGAAGCGAGCGCTCAGTTTCTCGATCGTGAAGCGTTCCGGCTCCTGGGCATACCGCTTGGCTTTTTCAATCTTGTTGATCAGATCCGAGTGCATGGCCTAACCTCCTCGTCTAGCTAAGCGACACCGGGGGAGAAACACACGTGCCTCCGAAACTTACCGCATATACACACAAAAGGCGGTCACAGAGTTTCTTTGCTCTGCGCCGCCTCTCAAAACAGCTCAACTGGTGCTGATCGTTGCATGTACTGCGTCCTTGCCTCTCCTTGAAAAGAGATTGTAGGATCATTATCCCATAGCTCCTACAGGGCGTCAAGCATAGCAAGTGACGCTCCCGGTACGCCGCATTGCGATCTCGCCACTGAAGAGGCTGATCCTAGCCGACTCGGGCGCAGCAAAAAACACGCCCTTCCATGACTTGGAAGAACGTGTCGGGCCAGGAATTTGGCTTATGAAAGCAGCGACTCAGCCTCAACGATCGCCTGGGCAATGTCTTTGACTTTGCAGTGCCGATCGCGGGCGCGCTGCCGCATCAGCTCATAGGCCTCGTCCTCGCTCAGCTGGCGGCGCTGCATCAAAATGCCCTTGGCGCGCTCGATCACTTTGCGCGACTCCAGCGTTTCTTGCAGCGTATCGACCTGATCGCGCAGCTTCTGCATCTCGCGGAAGCGCGCAATCGCCACGTCGA
>JAFAYS010000572.1 GCA_019240175.1 Chloroflexota bacterium
GTGCGCGGGCAGCCATCGATCGGCACCAGCTCCTTGGGCTCCATCTGAACGCCGTCCTGGCGGCTAACCACGTAGTCTTCCACGACGACCTTGATCGGTGCCTGGATATGCACGACGCGATTGGTATGCGCCAGCAGCGCCTCGTCAACACTGCTGAAGATCTTGCCGGCACCGTGCGCATCGTCGCGAACCTGCGTCAGATAGAAGCAGCCGAGCACGATGTCCTGCGCGGGCGTGATGATCGGATCGCCGTGCGCGGGCGACAGCAGGTTGTACTTCGACAACATGCGCGTGCGGGCCTCTTCCTGGGCCTTGCGCGACAGCGGCACGTGCACGGCCATCTGGTCGCCGTCGAAGTCGGCGTTGAACGCGGCGCAGACCAGCGGGTGCAGCTGGATCGCCGAGCCCTCGATCAGCACGGCCTCGAAGGCCTGGATCGACAAGCGATGCAGCGAAGGCGCGCGGTTGAGCAACACCAGGTAATCCTTGATCACCTCTTCCAGCGCGTCCCACACCTCGGGCTTGATCCGCTCCACGAAGCGCTTGGCCGCCTTGATATTGTGGGCGTGGCCCTTCTCCACCAGGCGTCGCATCACGAACGGCTTGAATAGCTCCAGCGCCATCTTCTTGGGCAGGCCGCACTGGTGCAGCTGCAGCGTCGGGCCGACCACGATCACCGAACGACCGGAGTAGTCCACGCGCTTGCCGAGCAAGTTCTGGCGGAAGCGGCCCTGCTTGCCCTTGAGCATATCGCTCAAGCTCTTGAGCCGGTGCTTGCCCTTGCCGGAAACCGGGCGTCCACGTCGTCCATTATCGATCAGAGCGTCGACCGCTTCCTGCAACATTCGCTTCTCGTTGCGCACGATGATCTCGGGCGCGTTCAGCTCCATGAGCCGCTTGAGACGATTGTTGCGGTTGATCACGCGGCGATACAGATCGTTGAGGTCGCTGGTTGCAAAGCGGCCACCGTCGAGCTGAACCATCGGGCGCAGATCCGGCGGAATCACCGGCAGCACCTTGAGGATCATCCACTCGGGCTTGTTGCCGCTCTTGCGGAACGCCTCCACAACGCGCAATCGCTTGGTGGCTTTCTTGCGCTTCTGGCTGGTCACCGACGAGGCATGCATCTCCTCGTGCAGCTGGATCGCCAGCGCGTCAAGATCGACACGCGAGACCAGGCTGCGCACCGCGCCGCCGCCCATCTCGGCGGTAAAGCCGCCGGGAGCCAGCTCGCGCATTACGCGGTACTCCGACTCGGAGATAATACGCAGGATCTTGATCTCGTCGAGCCGATCCATTCTTTCCTTCTCTTCTTTCACCAGCGCATCAAGCTGCTGCTGAACCTCGTCGGAAAGCTTGGTCTGGCTCTGCTCGGCGGCGTGCGCCCGCTGGTCGCGCTCAGCGCCCGAGAGTGTCTCGGCGTCGCTCAGCTCTTGGTCGCGGCGCTCTTTGATCCGCTCGCGCTCGGCCTCGACGGTCTCGTCCAGGCGGTTGGTGTGATAGGCCGAGATCGGCTCGCCCTTTTCGGCGATCGTGACGCTGCGGAACTCAAGATCCTGCGGCGCGGCGCGACCGGTCAGCTCTTCAAGCGTATCGCGCAGCTCCTGATCTTCGTCCTCAAGCTCGGTCAGCATGTCGGCGTAGCGCTGCTTAATCTCTTTCTGCGCGGCGGCCAGCGACTGATCCATCTGCGCCAGCTCTTGCGTGATCCGCGTGGATGCCGCCTCGCCCTCGCCGCGCGCCTTGCCTTCCAGCTCAGCCCGCCGCACCGTGTAGTCGGCGACAATGCGCTCGCGGATCAACTCGAGCGCCTGATCGTCGACATCGGTGATGATGTAGGAGGCGAAGTACAGCACGCGCTCCAGGTTGCGCGGCGAAATATCGAGCAGCAGGCCCAGGCGGCTGGGTGTGCCTTTCACAAACCAGATATGCGAAACCGGCGAGGCAAGCTGGATGTGGCCCATCCGCTCACGCCGCACCTTAGAGCGAGTCACCTCGACGCCGCATTTATCACAGACGACGCCTTTGTAGCGCACGCGCTTGTACTTTCCACAATAGCACTCCCAGTCCTTCTGCGGTCCGAAGATCTTCTCGCAGAACAAACCGTCGCGCTCGGGCTTCAGCGTGCGATAGTTAATCGTCTCAGGCTTCGTCACCTCGCCCTTCGACCAGCCCAGGATCTCATCAGGTGAGGCCAGGCTGATCCGAATGGCGTTAAAATCATTAATCTCAGGCATCTATAACTCCAGAACCTAGAACCAAGAACCAAGAACCTAGCGCCAGAAACCTCTGGTTCTAAGTTCTAGGTTCTTGGTTCTGTCTTTTAGAACTCGCCCTTTTCCATGCCCGACAGATTGATGCCGTCCAGCGCCGACAGGTCGTCACCCGAGTCCTCGCTCAGCTCCATCGGCGTTTCATCCTCCGACAGAACCTCGACCGACAGACCCAGCGCTTGCAGCTCCTTGATCAGCACCTTGAACGATTCGGGAACACCGGCTTCCTGGATCTGCTCGCCCTTGACGATCGCCTCGTAGGTCTTGACGCGACCGTTGACGTCGTCGGACTTGACGGTGAGCATTTCCTGGAGCGTGTACGCCGCGCCATAGGCCTCAAGCGCCCACACTTCCATCTCACCGAAGCGCTGGCCGCCGAACTGAGCCTTACCGCCCAGCGGCTGCTGCGTAACCAGCGAGTATGGACCCGTGGAGCGGGCGTGAATCTTGTCTTCCACAAGATGCGCCAGCTTGAGCATGTAGATGTAGCCGACCGTCACCGGATTATCGAACTCCTGGCCGGTACGACCATCGTACAGCGTGATCTTGCCGTCATCCGGCAGACCGGCGTCGAACAGCGCCTGCTGGATCTGCTCCTCGCGCGCGCCATCGAAGACCGGCGTGGCGATGCGATAGCCCAGCCGCGCGGCAGCCCAGCCAAGATGCGTCTCAAGAATCTGCCCGATGTTCATACGCGACGGCACGCCGATTGGATTGAGAATAATGTCGACCGGGCGACCATCCGGCATGAACGGCATGTCCTGGATCGGCAGGATGCGCGAAACCACACCCTTGTTGCCGTGACGACCGGCCATCTTGTCGCCGGCGCTGATCTTACGCTTCTGCGCGATCAGCACGCGCACCATCTTGTTGACGCCCACCGGCAGATCCGGCGAGTCCTCGCGGGTGAAGACTTTGACGTCGATCACCTTGCCGCGCACACCGTGCGGCACGCGCAGCGAGGTATCCTTGACCTCGCGGGCCTTCTCGCCGAAGATCGCGCGCAGCAGCCGCTCTTCCGCCGTCAGATCGGTCTCGCCCTTGGGCGTGATCTTGCCGACCAGAATATCGTTCGGATTGACGTCGGCGCCGACGTAGATAATGCCGTTCTCATCCAGGTTGCGCAGGCTGTCCTGGCCGACGTTCGGAATATCGCGAGTGATCTCCTCGTCGCCGAGCTTGGTCTGACGCGCCTCGACCTCATACTTCTCGATGTGGATCGAGGTAAAGATGTCTTCGCGCACCAGCCGCTCCGAGACCAGGATCGCGTCCTCGTAGTTGCCGCCTTCCCAGGGCATAAACGCGACCAGCACGTTCTGTCCCAGCGCCAGCTCGCCGTTATCGGTCGAGGACGAGTCGGCGATCACCTGATTCTTCTTGACGCGCTCGCCGGTCAGCACCGCCGGACGCTGGTTGATGCAGGTGTCCTGGTTGGAGCGCATGAACTTAATCTGCGGATACGTGCGCTCGGTGCCGTCGTCTTCGCGCACCACAATCGTGCGCGCGTCGGCGTGCAGCACAACGCCGTCCTTCTTAGCGATCACAACCTGGCCCGAGTCACGCGCGGCCTGGTACTCCATGCCGGTGCCGATGATCGGCGCGTCGGGACGGAGTAGCGGCACTGCCTGACGCTGCATGTTCGCGCCCATCAGCGCGCGGTTGGCGTCGTCGTGCTCAAGGAACGGGATCAGCGCCGTCGACACCGAGACCACTTGCTTGGGCGACACGTCCATGTAGTCCATACGCTCGGCGGACTCTTCGACGAACTCGTCGCCGTAGCGGCCCTGCACCTTACCGGCCAGGAAGCGATTGTGCTCGTCCAGCGGCGCGTTGGCCTGCGCGACAATGAATTTGTCTTCCTCGTCGGCGGGCAGGTAATGCACCTCGCCGGTCACGATCGGACGAATCTTGATCGAGCGCAGCGGCAGATCCGCGATTCGCTCGGCGATCGTACGCGTGATCTCGGTGTTTTCCTCGGCGATTGTGTTGCCGCTCTTGGGATCGACGATGTCCTCACGCAGGATCTGGCCACGCAGCAGACCAATCGCGATATGCCGCGCCAGGTCCTTGTCGAGCCGCGTGCCACGCTGCGCCAGCAGATCGCCGGTACGCAAGTCGCGCACGTCGTTGACCAGCAGCGGACGATCCAGCCAAGCCGGCGTGTTATCGACCTCGCGGTACACCTTGCGATATGGCGTCTCAAGGAAGCCCATCTCGTTGATGCGCGCAAACGTCGACATCGCGCCGATCAAACCGATGTTCGGACCTTCCGGCGTTTCCACCGGGCAGATACGACCATAGTGCGAGTGGTGCACGTCGCGCACCTCGAAGCCCGCGCGATCACGGCTGAGGCCGCCAGGACCCAGCGCCGAGATGCGCCGCTTGTGCGCCAGCTCGGCCAGCGGATTCACCTGATCCATGAACTGCGACAGCTGCGAGCCGCCGAAGAACTCGCGGATCGCGGCGACAACCGGGCGAATATTCACCAGGCCGTTGGGCGTGGCGCTCTCGGGATCTTGCAGCGACATGCGCTCCTTGATCACGCGCTCCATACGCAGCAGGCCAACACGGAACTGCGCCTGAATCAGCTCGCCCACCGTGCGCACGCGGCGATTGCCCAGGTGATCGATGTCGTCGGGCTCGCCGATGCCGTTGTTGAGATCGATGATGCGCTCGACGATCTTGTACAGATCCTGCGGCGTCAGAATCCGCTCGGTGTTCGGCGGCATCTCACCACCATGCTCGCGGCGGCCCTTCTCCCACAGATTGCGGTTAAGCTTGTAGCGTCCGACGCGCGCCAGGTCGTAGCGGCGGGCGTTGAAAAGCAGCGAATCAAGCAGCGTGCGCGCGTTGTCCAGCGTCGGCGGATCGCCGGGCCGGAGACGCTTGTACAGCTCGATCATCGCTTCTTTGGCGTGACGCGTGCCGTCCTTTTCGAGCGTCGAGGCGATGTAGCGATGATCTGGATTAACATCGACATGCTCGAACAGCGCCAGCACTTCCTCGTCAAGGCCGCTCTCATCCAGCGCCTTGCCCGAGAAGAGGCCG
>JAFAYS010000614.1 GCA_019240175.1 Chloroflexota bacterium
CGCTTGGCGCGGTGTTGATAGTATTAAACGGTAAATCCTATTTGTGGGAGTTGACAACACAACCGCGCAACGGCATCCTCACAGGTGACCAAACCAAGCGAGGAAATCAATGCGCGGCTTGACGGACTATATCGCAGATTGTCCTTGGGTGGATGTATGTACCACGTGGTACGTCCTGGTCGACACAGCCTATCAGGCGATCGTCGCCGAGCACGGACGCTTGCGCCAGCGCGGACCACAACCGACGTTTTCGGACAGCGAAGTCATCACGGTCGCTGTGATTGCCGACACCTTTTTTCATGGACACGAGGAGGTGTGTTTGGCGTTTATCCGCCAGTATCATCTCGACCTCTTTCCTCGGCTGCTCGACAACAGTTGGTTCAATCGTCGCCGCCGCTTGATCGCCGGGCTGATTGACGCGGTGCGCCAGTTCTACACCGCGTGGCTAATTGCTCCCGCCGATCCCGTGCGGCTGGTGGATAGTGCGCCACGTATATGCGCAGTAATCACTGCCAGACGGTCTTGGGCAAGAACTATTGCGGGATCATGACGAGCCGTCGGGCGAAGATGTATGGCTTCCGCATCCATCTCACAACCACGATCAATCAAGTCGTCGATCAGTGGATGTTGGCACCGACGGTCTACTGGGAGGGCAAATTGAGTCCCGCGTTGTTGGAAGATGCCGCTAGTTTGTGAGTCAGCGGTGACAATGACTTTCACGACCCGAGCGCGATGGTGTGGTTGCACCACCAACACCACATTCGTCTGACCGCCATCCAACGCCGCGATGCGCGCATGACCTGGCCGCAGGAGCTGCGCAGAGTTGCGGCGGACCATTGAAAGCGCGTTGAGTGTGTTGTCTACCGTCTTTCATCTCGAACAGCCGAGATCCCACAGTTTGTCGAGTCTCGTCGCACGCATCAGCACACGCTTATTGGCCTATACCTTATCGTTTCTGATCTGAACGTACTTGCCGTCCATGGGAAACTAGCACTTACCGTTTAAGCTCTTCTTAAAGAAGTATAAAGAATTTTGCAACACCATTGATCATTCTTACCGTCTAGCAACATCTTAGCTCACTTACTTTTCAAAAGTTCTCCCCCGTTCCTCACTTTCCATCTACTTTCTATCTTTTTTCAACGTGATCAATCAATTGACTCACACGCGAATTTGACAAGCCTGGCCTTCTTGTCTATATTTGTCTAGACATTTGGAGACATTAATGGCAGCGCTCGATCCGGCCAGCCCACAGCCCTTATACCTCCAGCTCACAGACTATCTTCGCCGCCAGATAAACAGCGGCGTATGGCAGCCCAGCGATCGCTTACCACCCGAAGTTGAGCTAGCGGCGCAGTTCGACATCAGTCGTGGCACGGTGCGTCAGGCGATGGATCTGCTGGTCAATCAAGGGCTGCTCCAGCGTATTCCCGGCAAAGGAACCTTTGTCACCAACATAAGCGCGCGCTCACGCTCACAGCTGATCGGCATTGTAGTACCGTATCTCCGCGACTCGCTGATTACCGAGGTGCTGCGCGGCGCCGAGAGTGTGCTGCGCCGCAACGGATATAATCTGATCTTCTGTCACTCGGAGGGCAATCTTCAGCTTGAACTGGCGCAGATCGAGCAGCTTCAGCGTGAAGGCGTCGGCGGGCTGATCTTGTTTCCTGTCGCCACCGTAGACGAGTCGGCACGGCTCAGTCAAATGTTGCGTCCACAACTACCACTAGTCATCATCGATCGACGCTTGCCCCAGCTTGCAGCATCCCATGTGGTAGCCGACAACGTTGGCGGCGCCTACCGTGCGGTCCAACATCTGCTGGCGCAGGGCCATCGGCGGATCGCTTGTATCAGCCTGCCGGAGCGACCGACGAGCATCGAAGAGCGGATTCGCGGCTACGAGCAGGCACTGCGTGAGGCTAAGATTCTACCGCTGGCCGCCGTCTCACTGGCAATTGGCGCGCATCCTTCGCGCGACAGCGTGCCATACTACACCGTGACTGAGCTGGCCCCAATCGATCAGCTACTCGACGTTGGCGAGCCACCAAGCGCCCTGTTTTGTGTCAACGATTTTATCGCGCTGGGCGTGATGCAGCATGTGCTGGCCCGTGGTCTACGTGTGCCCAACGATCTTGCGATCGCAGGCTTCGACGATATTGCCCTGGCACCCTACATGCCGGTTCCGCTGACCACCGTGGCGCAGCCTAAATACGAGATCGGCGTGCAGGCTGCGCAGCTGCTGATCGATCAGATCGTGAGCGGGACACACCAGCAGCGTGAGATTGTCCTGCCGACCGAGCTGGTGATCCGGGCATCTACGGGCCTGCCGACTCCAGTTGCCGCCGTGCCACCGCCAGCCGTCGCCCAGCCGCCGCATTGAAAGGAGGCTTCCATTTCATCGCGCGTTACCGACATTTCTCGATCGTCGTCAATCCCGTCAAGGAGGACAACCACCATGGGTTTCATTGCTCGAAGCCTACGCTTTTGCTCGCTGCTGGTCGTCGTCGCGCTGATCCTGGCCGCGTGCGGCTCGCCCACCACCACAGCTCCCAGCGCCACCACCGGGGCATCGGCCGCCGGATCGCCTGGCGCCGAGCCGTCCACCGCTGCGTCGCCTGCCGCCTCAGCCGATGCGTCGGCAGCGCCGGCAACTACAGAAACCACCTCCGGCTCTACCAGCGGCCAGACGATCAAAGTCACCACGACCAACGCTCCCGACGAAAACAATCCCGCCGATATCGCTCGGCATGAGCAGCTGCTGGAAGAGTTCAAGCAGGTCCGGCCCGATGTCGAGATCGATGCGCAT
>JAFAYS010000652.1 GCA_019240175.1 Chloroflexota bacterium
CGTAGACCTGATCGAGCACGGTCGCCTCCCAGGTGCCAAAAGTCGGCATCTGGGCATGGGAGCTGCCACACGCCACCAGCTCGATCGTGGGATCGACCCACTTCATAGCGATCGCGGTCTGCGCGGCTAAGCGGCCATACTCATCGGCGGTTTGATGGCCGAGCTGCCACGGCCCGTCCATCTCGTTGCCCAGGCACCACGTTTTGATGCCGTGCGGCTCACGGTAACCGTTGGCAATGCGCATGTCGCTGTACAGACTGCCGCCGGGATGATTGCAGTACTCCACCAGGCTGCGCGCGGTATCAATGCCGCCCGTGCCGAGATTCACGGCCAGATTGACCTCCGCGCCGGCTCGTCGCGCCCATGTGCAGAACTCATCCGTACCGACCTCGTTGGTCTCCAGGCTACGCCAGGCCAGATCGAGCCGCCGTGGGCGCTGGTCTTTCGGTCCCACGCCGTCGCGCCAATCATAGCCCGAGACAAAGTTGCCGCCGGGATAGCGCACGATCGGCACGCGCAGCTCACGCACGAGATCCAGCACATCGCGCCGGAAGCCGAGCTCGTCGGCGGTTGGGTGGCCGGGCTCGTAGATGCCGTTGTACACCGCGCGGCCCAGATGCTCGATGAACGAGCCAAACATGCGTGGATCGACAACGCCGATCCGAAACTCAGGGTCGGCAATGATTCTAGCGGTCTCGCTCACACTCTGCTTCCTTTCTATCGGACTAACCAGCAGCTAGTCGACTGAAAAGCGATAGATCGTCGTCTGGCGATATGTCGTGCCGGGCCGGAGGACGGTGGACGGAAACTGCGGCTGATTGGGCGAGTCGGGGTAGTGCTGCGTTTCCAGGCACAGGCCGCTGTGCTGGACGTAGCGCCGGCTAGCCTTGCCGGTCAAGCTGCCGTCGAGCAGATTGCCCGCGTAGAACTGAATGCCCGGCTCGGTTGTATGCACCTCCATCACACGACCGCTCCCTGGATCGGTAAGCCGCGCCGCAAAGCCGAGCGATCCCGCCGCTTTGTCGAGCACCCAATTGTGATCGTAGCCGTGAGCATGGCGGATCTGCTCGTCGTCGGCGTCGATGCGCAACCCGATCGCGGTTGGCGTGGTGAAATCCATCGGCGTGTGTTGCACCGGTCGCAGCTCGCCGAGCGGGATCAGCGTGGCGTCGATCGGCAGGAAGTGTGAGGCGGCGAGCTCCAGCTCGTGGCCAAGGATCTCGCCCGCGCCGGCCAGATTGAAATACGCGTGATTGGTCAGATTGATCACGGTATCGGCGTCGGTCGTCGCCGTGTACTCGATGCGCAGCTCGTTCAGGCGCGTGAGCGTGTACACCACCGTGACGGCAAGCTGGCCGGGGTAGCCTTCCTCGCCATCCTGGCTGAGATAGCTCAGCTCAAGGCTAGGCGCATTTGCCGATGTTCCCGGCTGAGCTGTCCAGATCCGGCGATGAAACCCGCCAGGGCCGCCGTGCAGATGATTCGGGCCATCGTTGCGCGCCAGCGTGTAGGTCGCATCGTTCAAAACAAAGCGGCCACCGGCGATGCGGTTGCCATAGCGTCCGATCAGCGAGCCAAAGTAGGGATGCTCATCCAGATAGGGCGCGAGCGTGTCGAAGCCGAGCAGCACATCGCTCAACTCGCCCGCACGATCCGGCACGTGCAGCGACGTCAGTGTGCCGCCATAGGTGATGATGCTCGCCGACAGGCCGTTGGCGTTGGTGAGCGTATAGCGGTCGATCGTGCTGCCGTCGGGAGTCGTGCCAAACACTTCTTGTTTTATGCTCATAGGAAAACACCTTGCACTGGCATAGATTATTGAAATCTGCGCTCTGTTCGCACACTTGCTTCCATCGTGCTAGCTGTGCCGATGCGCCGGAACGATACGTGAGCCCGATCCAGCGCATCTCGTGCCATCGACTAAGCGGCAGCGGGCGTGAGCGTGTCGCGCAGCTCGGAAACGATCTCATACGAGCGCAGCCGCGCCGCGTGGTCGTAGATTTGCGCCGTGATCAGCAGCTCGTCCGCGCTCGTCTCGGCGACAAACGTTTCGAGGCCACGCTGCACGGTCTCGCGCGAGCCCACAATCGCGTACTTCAGCACGTGCTCAAGGCCAGCCAGCTCCATCGCCGACCAGCGCCCCTCGATCTGATCCAGCGGCGGCTGAAGCAGCCCAGGCCGTCCGCGCCGCAGGTTGATGAACTGCTGCTGTAGCGAGGTGAAGAGCCAGCGCGCCTCGGCGTCGGTATCCGCCGCGATCACCGAGATCCCAAGCATCACGTACGGTCGATCCAGCGCCTCGGATGGCTGGAACCGGCTGCGGTAGATCTCAAGCGCCGCGTGGAGCTGATCCGGCGCGAAGTGCGAGGCGAAGGCGAACGGCAGGCCCAGCGCCGCCGCCAGCTGCGCGCTAAACAAACTTGAGCCCAGCAGCCAGATCGGGATGTCCAGGCCCGCGCCCGGTACCGCCCGCAGCGCCTGGCCCGGCGTGGCCGGACGGAAATAGGCTTGCAACTCCTGCACATCCTGCGGAAACGATTCGGCGCGGGCCATGTGGTCGCGGCGCAACGCTCGCGCGGTGTTGAGATCCGTGCCGGGCGCGCGGCCCAGCCCTAGATCGATCCGGCCTGGATACAACGACTCCAGCGTGCCGAACTGCTCGGCGATCACCAGCGGCGAGTGATTCGGCAGCATAATGCCGCCGGCGCCCACGCGGATCGTCGCTGTGCCGCCGGCCACATAGCCGATCACCACCGAGGTTGCCGCGCTGGCAATGCCCGGTATATTGTGATGCTCGGCCAGCCAGTAGCGGTGATAGCCCCAGCGCTCGGCGTGTTGGGCCAGATCCAGCGTCGAGCGAAAAGCCTGCGTCGCATCGCTGCCCGCGACGATCGGCGCGAGGTCGAGCACCGATAGCGGAAGTGTATGACGATCGGGAATACCTAGCATGATCTTATTCCTTTGGTGACGTTTATATAATAGTAGCAGGCTGCGTCGATGCGGCAAGCCATACCGCACTTAACACTCCTCGCCGGCTGCACGCCGCATATTTCGTACCGTGCGCGATTCCAACATTTATGTAAACTTGACAGTCGAGAACCAAAGATCTATGATAGGCTAAATACTTTTTTACCTGAGCAGACACCAACATTTGGATGAGCCACAACCGCTGGCGTGTCGGTAGCAACCCAAAGCCCCTTTGTCCATCCAGATCTAACTGCCTCGTAAAGCTTTCCGAGCGCCGCGCCACACCATGCACACGCGCAGCACGCTCTAGCCCATATTCCAATAGCCTGACGCCGTTCACATGACCGGCGCTCTCTCATGAGAGCGCACTGCTTTGCGGATCGCTAGCGATGCGGCAGCATCGGGCATCGCCAAGCTCATAGCGCAGATGAAGGACCCCCCAATGAGTGATCTTCAGCATAATCTTGCCGATCTTTCTCCTGAGCGCCGTCGTCTCCTTGACCTTTTGCTACGCCAAAAAGCGCAGTCCGATCCGGCACAGATCCTCAGTCTTCCTCGCGCCAGCGGCACGAACACCTTTCCGCTTTCGTTCGCGCAGCAGCGGCTGTGGTTCATCGATCAGCTTCAACCTGGCATCTCAGCCTACAATATTGCCGTGGGCATGCGGCTGCATGGACCGCTGGATGTCGCCACGCTCAACCGAGCGCTCAACCAGCTGGTGGAGCGGCACGAGACGCTGCGTACAACCTTCGTTCTGCAAGAAAATCAGCCGGTCCAGGCGATCGCGCCGCAGCTAACAATACCACTGCCGCTGGTCGATCTTTCGGCACAGCCAGCCGCCAAGCGCGAAGCCGCCGCGCTGGGAGCGGTAGCCGAGACCGCCGATCAGCCCTTTGATCTAGAGCGCGGCCCACTTTTCCGCGCAACGCTTTTCCGTTTAGCCGATGATCGCCATATGGTGTTGCTGACGATGCACCATATTATTGCCGACGGCTGGTCGACGGGCGTGCTGCTGCGTGAGATCGCGGCGCTGTATCGATCGAACATAGCCGGACAGCCACAGGCTTTGCCGGCACTGGCGATCCAGTATGCCGACTTTGCGCAGTGGCAGCGTCGCTGGCTGGCACCCGGATCGCCCAGGCTCGCGTCTCAGATCGACTACTGGCGCACTCAGCTGGCGGATGTGTCCAAGCTGCTCCTACCGACGGATCATCCGCGCACAGCCGAGCAGAAGATGACCAGCGCACGCGAAAACCACATGCTGCAGCGGGAGCTGACCGCAGCCCTGCATAGCCTGAGCCAGCGCGAGGGTGCGACGCTCTTCCAAACTTTGCTGACGGCGTTTCAGGTGCTGCTTGCCCGCTACACCGGCCAGAGCGACATCGCCGTCGGCTCGGGGATTGCCAACCGCAACCGCGCGGAG
>JAFAYS010000728.1 GCA_019240175.1 Chloroflexota bacterium
AGCAGATGGAGAGAAACCCATCCTGGCGGGCGTCTATGTTACCCTGTTTGTCGTCCTGCCTTGCCAGGAATAGGTAGCATTGTTCATCCTAGCCGCCACCTTTGGTACTAGTTCATAGCTACCGCATTGCGTAAGCTACACACACCCCGCGCTATTGTCGATCATGAAGGAGAGTTCATCTCCTGCCAGCGGCGGCTAGGAGGTCGCAGCACACCGCTTGCGGATGTGTGGCGACGCCTGTGCGGTTGCTATATTCCCGATGTTGCTCGCAAAGGAGAGCAACGCCAAAGCCCACGTTCGCGATCGTGTAGTGATGAGCCTGGTTTATCGGATCGCTTTCAACGCGACCATACGAGGGGAGCATGACGACTGAACATCACATATCACCCGCCCAGAAGCATACCCTAACGTCAACTACGACCCAGCGCTCAGAAGCGCCGTCATTGGAGACGGAGCAAGCCACTGCTCAGCCTGAACAGATCGGCCAGCTTGAACAGCTACACCAGCCACAACAACACTCGACGATGCGCCAGTTCCAACAAACACATGGCAACCACGCCGTCCAGCGCTGGCTCGACCAGACGCCCATAGCGCGCTCGCCTGGCGCTGCCGCCGCTATTCCACAACACATGGCCGCAAGCAGCAATCAAACGAGGCAAAAATACCCGACGGGGAGCACGAAAGTCGAGGAACGCCAGCTCCGCGATCCAGCAGTGGTAAAAGAACAGGCGGCCTTGCAATTATTTCAACAAGTGATCTCGGCCTTTAGCGCAGCTTTCGATCAGGCAATCGCCGCCAAGCAATCGCACGCTGCGCTACAGCAGATCGTTGCAACCTATGGGACGCAGCTGTGGTCTCAGGCGACGGCACGTGCAGCTACATCACCAGCCGCACAGCCAGCGGCACAGCCAGCTCCACAAACGACGGCACCGGCTGCCGCACAAACAACAACACAACCAGCGCCACAAACAAAGGCACCGGCTGCCGCACAAGCAACAACACAACCAGCCCCACAAGCAACGGCGACGCAAGCGGTCGATTTGCTCGACGATCGTCCGTTGTATTGGGCGCGGCTCCAAATGGCCCAAAAGATTCGCGGTGCACTTTCCTCTGACCGCACGGCACTCCAAGGGCTGCTTGATACACTGGATGAATCATCGCGTGGGCGGACGACGGCAACGTTTGTAGCAACAAATGTGAAGCGCATCCTGGTTAGTGGTTTTGATCCATTCGGCGGCACGGCAACCTCTAATCCTTCGGGCTCGGCGGCCCTGGCGCTGGATGGCCAAGTCTTGGCAGGCGCAAACGGTCAGCAGGCCGAAATTCAATCTGTGGTCTTCCCTGTCCGCTTTGGCGATTTTGATGCAGGCACGATCGAGAAATTTTTTGGGCCTTACCTGCAAGGCCCAGCAGCGGTTGACATGATCGTCACGATGAGCATGGATGATGGAAATGTCTTTAACCTGGACCGCTTTGTTGGACGCTATCGCAACCCAAGGCATAGAGATAATGCCGATCGACGTGGTGGGAAGGCGGATTTTGGTGTACCGCGTGATCAACAACCAGAGTTTTTGGAGTCTACCTTACCGATCAACGAGATCCGTGGACGCCTGGGCAACACCACACCCCTCGTGAACGATGATGGCGCAGTCGTTACGAAAGAGCAACAACAACCTTTCACCGCAACAAGCCTGCAAGCTCTGAATGGGCAGACGGCACGTCAGGGAGCGGGAGGCGATTTTTTATCGAACGAGATCTCCTATCGCACGTTGCTCCTGCGCAGCCGCGTGAACGAAAACGCAAAACAAACCGGCCAAGCGGAGAAGAATATTCCGGTCGGACACTTACATGTGCCATATCTTGACCCGAGTACTGATATGGCACCAAGGCGCGCTGAGATCATCAGCCGGATCAGGGAAATCTTGCAGGCCGCCTTGCCAAGCTTGTACACCAACCCCTAGGCAAGCACAAAAAAGCAGTAGAGTGATGCCTGTCCAGCACAGTTTCTCCATGCTTGGCAGGCGTCGCTGCATGTCCTGGATAGCAGATTAGGCCGCGATTGCGCTCTTTACTGATGACCGACGACCGGATGCGGCACATACGGCGCTTCCAGATAAGCAACTTCTTCCGGAGTCAACTTAACCGCCAGCGCGCCGACAGCATCTTCTAGATGCGAGATCTTGGTCGCCCCGATGATCGGCGCGGTCACCGGCTGCTTCTGCAACAGCCAGGCCAGCGCGATATGCACGCGCGGCACGCCGTGCTGGTCCGCAATCTCCGCCACTCGCTCCACCACCTGGCGATCGGTGTCGGCGGTTGCATCGTACTTACTTTTCGCGATCTGATCGCTTTCGGAGCGCAGTGTGGTCTCCGACGACCAGTCCCGCGTCAAGCGACCAGAGGCCAGCGGGCTGTAGGGCGTCACGCCGATCCCTTCGGCGCGGCACAGCGGCAGCATCTCGCGCTCTTCTTCGCGGTAGATCAGGTTCAGGTGATCCTGCATCGAGACGAAGCGCGTCCAGCCGTGCCGCTCGGCGACATGCAGCGCCTTCCCAAACTGCCAGGCCCACATGGCGGAGGCCCCGATGTAGCGGGCTTTGCCGGCTCGGACCACGTCATGTAAGGCTTCCATCGTCTCCTCGATCGGCGTCGCGTAGTCCCAGCGATGAATGATGTACAGGTCGACATAGTCAGTCCCGAGCCGCTTAAGGCTCCCGTCGATCTCGCTGAGGATCGCCTTGCGCGACAGCCCGCCGCCGTTCGGCCCCTCACGCATTTTGCCGTGGACCTTCGTGGCGATCACAACCTCGTCGCGCTGCGCAAAGTCCTTCAACGCGCGTCCGAGAATCTCCTCGCTCCTGCCCAGCGAGTACACGTTGGCCGTATCGAAGAAATTAATCCCGAGATCGAGAGCGTGCTTGATGATCGGGCGGCTGTTGTCCTCGTCGAGCACCCACTTGTGAATCCAGCGCTCCGCGTCGCCAAAGCCCATACAGCCAAGGCAGATCCGCGACACGTCCATGCCCGTGTTGCCCAGCTTCGTGTAGTCCATGTGCACTTCCTCGCTTTCCAACACCTGCGCTCGCCGATCGGCAGCGTCAAACAGATCTGTTATATCAAGCCACCTGCACCGAGCGCTCTTTTTGTTCGCGGTACAAAATATACATGCCGCTCAGGAGGGTCAGCCCGGCACCAGCGCAGGTCACGAGCGTCGGGATCTCCTGCCAGATAATAAAGCCCCACATCGCGTTAATCGGCAGCGCCACATATTCAAACGGAGCCACCACCGAGGCCGGCGACACACTATAGGCGCGGGCTGTGCAATACATTCCTCCGGCCCACACCAGCCCGAGCCCAGACATCATCGCCCAGTCGATCAGCGACGGCATGGCCCAGGCACGAAGCAAAAAGGCCACGCTCGGGTGGGCGTTGGGGAGATCGCCGACGGCGAGCACCAGCGGGGCCAAAATAAGCGTGCCAACCAGATAAACCAGCGAGCTATAGTAAGACATCGTCGCGCTGCTGTCCGTTGCTTGCAGCTTGCGCGTGAGGATCGCGGCGAGTGCATAGAAGAGCACGGAGATCAAAATAAAGATCGAGCCCATATTGAAGGTGGCCAAACCGGGTCTGACAATCAGCAGCACGCCCACAAAGCCAACTAGCAATGCCAGCCAGCGACGCAGCCCTACCATCTCACTCAGGATGATCACCGATAACACTGTGATCATCAACGGACCCGAAAACTTAATCGCGGCGATTTCGGCTAACGGCAGCGCCGCCAATCCCATGAAGTACGTCGTATAGGAAAGAAAATAGCAGCCACCACGAATGTACTCAAGCGTGTGCCGTTGCGTCGTTGGTAGGCCTTGTCCTCCCTCATAGCGAAAAAAGAGCAGGGTGAGCGGTATGGCGATCACGCTGCGAAACA
>JAFAYS010000689.1 GCA_019240175.1 Chloroflexota bacterium
ATGCGTCATGATCGTGCTTTCGGGCAGCACATGATGAATCGCCAGCTCGATCTCTTCGCACAGATCGTGGCCCTGCTGAACAGTCCACGAGCCGGGGACCAGCACATGCATCGAGACAAACCGGCGCGTCCCTGAAAGCCGCGTTCGCAGCGCATGAAACGCGATACCTTTGTCCTCATAGTCTTGCAGCACACCGTTGATGATCCGTTGATCGCTCGGCGAGATCGCGGTGTCGAGCAGGCCATAGCCTGTCTCGCGCAGCAGCCGCAGGCCTGTCCAAACAATGTTTACCGCCACCACAATCGCGATCAGCGAGTCGAGCACCAGCCAGCCGGTCCACTGCACCAGCAGCACGCCTACCACAACGCCAGCGGTCGTCCACACATCAGTCAGCAGATGGTGCGCGTCGGCCTCCAGAGTGATCGAGCGTAAACGTTTGCCGGCACGCATCAGCACTAGTGCTACGCTGCCATTCACGCCTGCTGAAATCACCGACAGCACAAGACCAAGCCCAACTTGCTCAAGCGGCTGTGGGTGCCAGATCCGGTTCCAGGCCGAAAAGCCAATGCTCGCAGCGGCAACCAGAATCAGCGCGCCTTCCAGACCGCTCGAAAAGTATTCAGCCTTGGTATGGCCGTAGGCATGCTCGTCGTCAGGGGGCCGCGCCGCCAGCGTCAGCGCCCAGAGCGCCACCAGCGCCGCGATCAAATTCACCACCGACTCAGCTGCGTCAGAGTACAAACCGATCGAGCCGGTGAGCAGATAAGCGCTGAACTTCAGGCCAATCGTGATGATCGCTGCCGCAATTGAGAAAAATGTATATGATCGAGCAGTCTGCATAACTTTCGCCTTCTATCTCTCCTCGAAGCGCATACATTGAGCACGTCATCATACCAAAATGATCGCGCCAGCGCGGACGTAGCGGTTCGTTTCGCCGCTCCTGTTATAATCTCCCAAACGGGAGGATCGTTAACCCAATGGCAGAGATCGTCGAATATCGCTGGTCGCCCAGCCCCCGCTTCTACCGGCTAACCCATAGATTACTCGCCTCGCCAGTCGCCGCTTACTTCCGTATGCACTGGCAAGGCATCGAGCATATCCCTCGTGACGGCGCGATCGTCCTGGCCTGTAACCATCTCAGCAATCTCGATCCGGTTTTGCTCGCCGTCGCATCGCCACGACCGATCAACTACTTGGCAAAGATCGAGCTGTTCCGCGTGCCGGTGCTGGGTAACTTGATCCGTCGCTATGGCGCGATCCCGCTTCGGCGCAGCGCATCCGATCCCGAGGCTATCCGATTGGCTGAGCAAGTTCTGGAGCATCAACAGGTACTGGCGTTATTCCCTGAGGGAACGCGGAGCAAAACCGGGGAGCTTAAGCCATTTCGTTTTGGGGCGGCGCGCATGGCGCTAAAGTATAACGTTCCGCTTGTTCCAGCCGCGATTACCGGCACTGACAGCGCGATGCCAACCGGCGCGAAATTCCCGCGACGTGTGCCTATTCGGATAGCATTTGGCGCGCCCATTGACACCGCACCGTATCGCTACCAGAACACCGGCGGCGGGCCGGAAGTGCATCTACTAGAGGCGGTGACCAACCTGTTGCAATCGGAAGTACAGCGGCTCAAAAACACGATTGACGAAGCTTCCTAAGATACGCGCGGCACGCAGTATGCAACACTTTGCTCGTGCTATGCGTCACATAAGCCGATCACGAAATGATCTTGTAAAGGGAGTAGACAATGAATACATCACAGCGTTTGACGCGGAGCAATACCGATCGCATTATTGCAGGCGTCGCCGGCGGTATCGCCAATTACTTGAATGTCGATCCAACGCTTGTACGATTGGGCTTCGTACTGCTGGTGTTCACCGGCGTACCGATCTGGATCTACCTGGTGCTCTGGGCAGTTCTGCCGACCGAGAGCACAGTCAACCAAAGCTTCGGCCAGCAAGTCCGCGAAAACTTTGCCGAGATGGAGCAGCGCGCAACTCAGGTAGCGAGTCAGGTCAGCAGCCAGGTCAACCAGATCATAGGTGAGCAGTCACGGCAGGTCAACCAGCCCACGCCGCCAGCGGGTACGAACCAGCAGGAACAAAACCAAGGCCCTGCCACCGGCCCAACCCAGCGCTTGTAAAGCTTCGATCACGACTTGACTTCAGGGAGCCAGTTAGGCTCCCTAATTTTATTTGTAGCCCTTTGACCTACTTATAGGCAAGCGTACACTCGCAATTCACTAATGCAAATCCTTACAGCGATGAGCAGATTCGTTGATCAGGTAGAGGCACGGCGGTGATGTATCCCGGACACGCGGTACCCTCTGGCCATCCATCTTCCTACCAGATAGAAGGTTCAATGTTTCTGCCCATTGTTTTAGACTTCGTCATCAGCTTAAACCAAAAGCGAGGATGTTTAGAACATCCTCGCTTTCGAAATGGTAGCGGCGGCAGGATTCGAACCTGCGACCTTCGGGTTATGAGCC
>JAFAYS010000877.1 GCA_019240175.1 Chloroflexota bacterium
TAAAGCCTCGTCAACCAGCGATATAACCAATCTTAAACCAATCTGCATCGTACGACTATCTGCCGCAGCGCTGTGCTGATCTGCCGTCGCACGGCCCTGGAACGTTTTTGTCACCAGCCGGAAACCAGTATCAAAACCAAGGCAGCGTACATTGCAATACGGAGCTCGGAACCGGGCTCAGCCTCTGGCTGCCGGCACCACATCGGCCACCGAAGCACATCATTTGTACTACACCAGGGCAGGCTTCCACACGCGCCGAAGATTGGTGTATCATCAAGTCTGTCCATGAATCAGCATAATCAGGAGGATTCATGCTAACACATGAAGGTCTAAGGCAGACCCCGACAGCCGGATGCAGCGACGCATCCACGTACGACGCCAGCAAAGACTCTCGATTGATTGTTCGTGCGACGGAGCCGCTCAACATCGAGACGCCGCTGGAAACGCTCGAAGGCACGATCACGCCGCTGCCGCTGTTCTTCGTACGCAACAACGATACCATTCCCGAGATCGCGCCCGAAGATTGGGAGCTGCGCATCGATGGATTGGTCGAGCAGCCCTACACGCTGAGCTACGCCGAGCTGCGCGCGCTGCCCTCGGTGAGCTATGTGGCAGTGCTGCAATGCTGCGGCAACGGACGCGCGCGCTTCGCCGATGGTGTGCGCGAGGCCGAAGGGCTACAATGGGAAGACGGCGCAGTCGGCAATGCCGAGTGGGTCGGTGTTCCCGCGCGGCTGATCCTCGATCGCGCGGGTGTGAAGGCATCTGCGGTACAGGTCGAGTGCATCGGCGGCGACGAACAGCGGACCACACGCGGCGTCGAGGTGGCCAAGCTGCGCGACGATGCAATTCTGGCCTACGCCATGAACGGCCAGCTGCTCTCACGCCTCCACGGCGGCCCAGTGCGGCTGATCGTGCCGGGCTGGGGCGGCATCAACGCGATCAAGTGGCTCGTCGGCATGCGCGTGCTGGACTGCGAGTCGGAGAGCGTGTACAACCAGCAAAAATACATCATGCTGAACGAGGACGGCGAGCTTGAGGGCAAGGTTCGCGAGCTGATCGTTAACTCGGTGATCAGCAATCTGTCGCCGGGCATGCAGCTCCAGCCAGGACCGCAGGTCATCCGGGGCTTCGCGTGGTCGCCCAACGGCGGCGTGGAGCGCGTAGATATCAGCACCGATGGCGGCGCGACCTGGCAGCCCGCGCGGCTGCTATGCGACCTCGGGCCGCACTCGTGGCGACAGTTCGAGTGGATCTGGGATGCCGCGCCGGGCAGCTACACGATCGCGGCCCGCGCCACCGACGCCAGCGGCCAGACGCAGCCTGAGCGGGTACCGTTCAATCATCACGGCTACTTGATGAACGCGATCGTTAAAGTGCCGCTCGAGATCGTGGTCTGATCGATTCTCAGCGCATGGCAACCGAGACGGCAGAGCCAAACCAGGCATCTGCCGTCTTTTTTGATGCCGAGACTGATCTCAAATTCATGCCGCAACGGAGGAACCATTTGCAAACATCGCTCGTCCTTTAGTGCAGTCAACCAACGTTTATACACCGCTAAAGGAGCCCGGAATGTTTCGACGATGGATTTCCCCCCTAATCATTGTCATAGCTATAGCTGGCCTGTGGTTTACCAACACAACCTGTGTTTTCGCCTGTTCCTGCATTATGCCGGGAACACCGCAGGAAGAGATCACCCGCTCCGACGCCGTTTTCTCCGGCAAAGTCACGCAGCTCACACCAGTCACCAATCAGGACGGCATGGGATCAATCAAGGTTTCGTTTGAAGTCGGACAGGTTTGGAAAGGGCAGATTCCGCAGGAGCTGCTGGTAGAAACCAGCGACAGCAGCGCCAGCTGTGGCTATAGCTTCGAGAATGGCAAGGAATATCTGGTCTACGCCTACTCGAACGAGGGCCAACTATCGGTGGGTCTGTGCAGCCGAACGGCACTGCTGGCCGACGCGCAGCAAGATATCACGGCGCTTGGCCAGAGCACGGCACCGTCTGCCGCGCCCGAGGCGTCGCCGGTTGCCGCGCCGGCGGCTCAATCCAACCAGACGCTGCTGATCGTCGGCGGGCTGGTCGCGATTGCGGCGGTCGCAGCGATCGGTGGCTGGCGTTACACGCGCCGCGCCTAACCTTCACGCCACAGCAGCTCGGCACAGCACCTTAATTGCAAGGTGCTGTGTGTGTTTAAACCCGGCTTCAGCGCCGCAGCGACTCAGCATTCTGCCATCTCGCTATAAGCCGAGAGTATGCTACACTGTGATGCCCTGGATCACATCCAGCCCTATTTTCGGTACCCTACCGGTCGCGCTCAAAGCGCGATCGTCCTTGTTGATAATTCGTTGGATATATTTGGAGCACTTCCTATGGCACTGTTGATTACCGGCGGCGCGGGTTTTATCGGCTCGAACTTTGTCCGCTACTGGAGCGATCAGTATCCGCAGGATCGCCTGATCAACCTCGATAAGCTCACCTACGCTGGCAATCTCGATAATCTCACTGGCGTCTCCGAGCGGCCAAACTACCGCTTCGTGCATGGCGATATCAACGACGGCAAGCTGCTCGACGAGATTATTACGTCCGAGGGCGTGGAGACGATCGTTCACTTCGCCGCCGAGACCCACGTCGATCGCTCGCTGCTCAGCTCAGCCGAGTTTCTCCGCACCAACGTGATGGGCACGCAGTCGCTCCTCGACGCGGCAATGCGTCACAACATCAAGCATTTTCACCACGTCTCCACCGACGAGGTGTTCGGCGCGATCGGCGAGACCGAGCAGCGCAAATTCGACGAGCACACGGCCTACTCGCCGCGCAATCCTTACTCGGCCAGCAAGGCTGCCTCGGATCACCTGGTGCGCGCGTATCATCTGAGCTTCGGCCTGCCGATCACGATCACCAACTGCTCGAACAACTTCGGGCCGTATCTTTTCCCCGAAAAGCTGATCTCGCTGGCGATCACCAATCTGCTGGAAGGCAAGCCGATTCCGATCTACGGCTCGGGCCGCCAGTCCCGCGATTGGCTGTATGTGCAGGATCACTGCAAAGCGATCGATCTGGTGCTGCGCAAGGGCAAGATCGGCGAAACCTACTGCGTGGGCGGCATGCACCACGAGATCACCAACAAGGAAGTTGCCGAGAAGATCTGCCAGGCGCTGGGCAAAGACCCCGAGCAGTGGCTGGTGCATGTCAAAGATCGGCCCGGCCACGACTTCAAGTATGTTGTGGACTGGTCCAAGATCCACGCTGAGCTCGGCTGGCAGCCCGAGACCGATTTCGAGCACCGGCTGAACGAGACCGTGCGCTGGTT
>JAFAYS010000989.1 GCA_019240175.1 Chloroflexota bacterium
TCGCTGGGCAGCCATCTGCTCTGGCTTGCCGGCTACACCGTGCTCTTCCTGGCGATGGCGCTGGTCGCCTACCGCCGCGACGAGGGCAAGACCTACGGCTAGGGTTTGCGCCCGATCCCGCCGTAGACCAGTGAGCGCGACGGCTCATCCAAAAACAGATCGGTGGATGCCTCGGGATGCCAGAGCGGGCCATACACAATGCCCGGCTCAACGATCTCCAGCCCAGCGAAGAGCTTGCGAATCTCGGCGGCGGAGCGAAACTTCACCGGCTGGGCAAACTGGCTGTAGAGCTGCTCGATCTGGGCTGTGAGATCGGACGGTACGCCCTCGGTCGTGCCATTGGTGATCACAAAATAGCTGCCCGCTGGAATCGTCTCGCGAATCGTGCTCACGATATGCTCGACCTCGTGCTCGTCGGGCACGAAATGCAAGAGCGCCAGCAGCAGCACCGCGACTGGCCGTGTAAAGTCGAGCAGCCGCTGTACCTCAGGATGCGCAAAGATCTCCTCGATCTGACGCACATCGCCCTGGATCATCGCGGCCTGCGGCACGGCCTTGAGCACCGCCTGGCCGTGGGCCACCGCCACACCATCGATGTCCACATACACCGTGCGCGCATTGGGATTTACCGCCATCGCGACCTCGTGAACATTGCCGAAAGCAGGAATCCCCGAGCCGATATCAAGAAACTGGTCGACGCCCTGGCTGGCGAGAAAACCGACCATGCGGCGTAGCAGCGCGCGATTGGCCTGGGAAGAAATAAATACCTCGGGATAGACCGCCGCCACACGCTCCGCCCCGCGACGATCCACCTCAAAGTTATGATGGCCGCCCAGGTAATAATCATACATGCGCGCGCCGCTGGGAGTTTCAGTCGACTGATCGGCCATCCATTCTTGATCGAGTGCCATCGTATGCTCCTCATGCTAGCGAAAGGTGGAGGACATGCTGCGTCACGATCGCCGTCGTTGAGCCACTCAACAATAGCGATCAGCGCCCTAAGCGGGCAGCAGCAAGCCGGTATGCTGTGATCGAAACATGGATTTGATTCAGGGCGACTTCATCTTACCACAGCGCACAACCTCGCCGATTAACATTTGATGATCGTACTGGTATGCAGCTGCCCTCTCGATCCAGAGCATCAGCTGCTGCCGTAGCCTCGATCTTGCGCCGGATCACGCACCTATGCAGCGTCGATGAGTACTTCTTTTGGTAGCAATCTGTCGTTTTGAGCCGGTACTGGCGTACTCCTTGCTATACAGGCCGTCCTTTAACCCCGCAGGTGCTCCTGGAAGAGGAGCAGCGCGCACGATTGTGCAGTACAAGGAAGGTCAGGTATGCAGCGAAGGCGTATCCTCACGTCGACGGTCGTCATGTTCAGCATCCTCGCGACGTTGCTCGCGGCGGGCACGAGTCCCCAGCAAGCCGATGCCCGCACAGCGGCAGCGCCCAACACACAGTCCGCGTCGCCGCCGCCCGAGCCCGGCGGTAAGATTGTGGAGCCGGCGAAGCTGCCGTTTAGCGAACAGCTGGCACGCGACAATCTGCGGCTGCCGGCGGGGTTCTGGTTCGATGTGTGGGCGACCGGGCTGGGCAACCCGCGCAATCTCGTCGTTGCGCCGAATGGCACGGTGTACGTCACGCGCCGTGAGCAGGGCGACGTGGTCATGCTCAAAGACTCAAACAATGATGCGCGCGCCGACCAGATGCGCGTCGTGGCGTCTGGACTACAGTACATCAACGGCATCGCCTGGCGCGCCAACCAGCTGTACCTGGCAACCGACCAGAAAGTGTTGCGCGCGCCGATCCGTGGCGACGGCACGCTGGGCCCGCTGCGCACGCTGATCGCGGATCTGCCCGATGCCGGCCAGCATCCGAATCGCACGCTGGAGTTCGGCCCCGACGGCAAGCTGTATATCTCGGTGGGCAGCACGTGTAACGCCTGCGACGATAGCGATCCCGAGAGCGCGACGCTGCTGGTCGCCAATCCTGACGGCAGCAACCGGCGGATCTACGCGGAAGGACTGCGCAACACGATCGGCTTCGACTGGCATCCCGGCAGCAAGCAGCTGTGGGGCATGGATCACGGCTCCGACTGGCGCGGCAATGATCAGCCGCCCGAGGAGCTGAATCTGATCCAGGACCAGGGCAACTACGGCTGGCCGTGGTGCTACGCGAATAAGCAGGTCGATCCGTATATTCCGAATCAGCCGAAGGGCACTACCAAAGAAGCCTACTGCGCGCAGACGCTGCCATCGGTGCTGACCTACACCGCGCACAGCGCGCCGCTGGATTTCTTGTTCTACGCCAAGGGGCAATTCCCGGCGCAGTTCCAGGGCGATGCCTTCGTCACGATGCGCGGCTCCTGGAATCGCGAGCCACCGTCGGGCTACAAAGTCGTGCGGCTGCGCTTCCAGAACGGCTGGCCGGTCGGCTATGAAGATTTCATGACCGGCTTTTTGGTCGACAATGGCCGCGCGCAGTTCGGGCGTCCGGTCGGGCTGGCGGTCGCGCCCTACGGCTCGCTCTTCGTCACCGACGACACCAACGGCGTGATCTATCGTATCTCGTGGGCCGGCCAGTAGTCCGCGTCGCAGGATCAAATTCGACATCATTTCAAGGGCAGGCGGCACCCGATGAACGAGTGCCGCTTGCGGCTATTTAGTCATCGCGCTGGTGACACCGCCCGCCGCAACTGGCGCGATTCCTGCTGAGATCATGTGCGCCGCGCCGGCGATGATTGACCTGCGTCGACGCGCACTATACAATAGACCGAAAAGCCAGCAGGCACACAGGATTTGAGGACTGTTTATGCAAGCGCACGGCGTTGCCCAGCCACGGTACCGGACCAAGCAAGAATTTGTTTATCAGTCGCTGCGTGAGAGCATCATGCGCGGCGATCTCAAGCCCGGCGAGCGGCTCAGGATCGAAGATATTGCTCAGCGTCTGGGGGTGAGTCCAATCCCGGTCCGTGAAGCGCTGCATATGCTGCAATCCGAGCGGCTGGTCGAAAATATTCCCCACGTCGGCGCAACCGTAGCCAAGATCTCCAAAGCCTCGATCATCGAGGTGTTCACGGTGATGGAGGGCCTGGAGCTGGTTGCTACGCGCACCGCCGCCCAACGATTGACTTCTGCCGACCAGCAGCGTCTCGATGAGCTTCTGCAAGCCATGGATCGCGCGATCGAGGCCAACGCGCACAACCAGTGGTCGGATCTCAACACCGAGTTTCATCTGGCGATCGTGCAGATCACCGACATGCCGATGCTGCAAGAGATGACCGAGCGGGTGCTCAACCAGTGGGATCGCGTGCGGCGCTATTACCTCAAGGATGTGCTGGTATTTCGCCTGGTGCAGGCCCAGCACGAGCATCGCCTGATTGTGCAAGCCATGATCGACCACGACTACGAGCAGCTTGGGCAGCTGGTGCGGGCGCACAACCAGGGCGCGCTCACGGCCTACACCGAGTACCTCGCGCAGCATGTCGAGCCCGAAAACGACGGCGTGCCGACTGCGTCGTAAGCGGCGCGGCTAGAGCTTCCCGCCGCGCTTTTCCAGCACTTCCAGGATCTTATGCTGCACCCTGGTGATATGCGCGTGCAGCGCGTGTTTGACTGCATCGAGATCGCCGGCGTGGAAGGCCGCCACGATCGCGCGATGCTCGTGCTGCGTGGCTTGCGCGTCGCCCGAGGCCAGGTAGTGGATGCGCGCACCGTGCGTGTTGGCGTGGAGCTGCGTATAGGTGCGAATAAGCCGATTATTGCCAGTCGCTGTGACGACCGCAGTATGAAAATCTTGATCGTGGCGCGAGAACGCCTCGTGATCCTGAAAGTCGTCGCCGGCCAGCGCCTGCTGCATGCCGCTCATGAGTGGCTGGAACGCCGCCAGCACCTGTTCGACTGCTCCATTCGCAAACACCGTCTCCGCAGCGTACAGCTCGATCATCAGCCGCATATCGAAGATCTCCGCCACATCGCGCGCCGTTAGCTCGGTGACGAACGTACCCTGACGCGGCACAATCTCGACTAATCCGTCGTTGGCCAGGCGCTTCAAAGCGTCGTTGACGGGCGTGCGGCTAACCCCCAGCGCGACGGCAGTGCCGGGCACCGAGATCTGCGCGCCGGGCTTCAGCTCGCCCTGAAGAATTTTCTCCTTCAGCACGCGGTAGGTTTGCTCGGTCAGGTCAACGTAGTTGAGCGGCTGATAGCTGATGAGCGGATTTTCCATAGGCTTACCTGGACTCTGTAAAGGTGTAACACCTGATATGTCACACGACAGGCTGATTTTATTTTAGCATGAACTGAGTCGCGCGACGGTTGTACAGACGTGCGTATCGTGTTGCGCCGCTAGATTATGCAATAACCAGCGATGATTATGCTTCGCACACGCATGATTATGCGATAACCCTCGATGATTATGCTTCGCGCACGGCTGCGCATGCCATACACACGCATGATTATGCTTTGCACCCGGCTGCGTATGTTATACACACGCCTGTGTATGCTTTACACAGCGTGTGAATCGTTAGCGCGAGGCGGCGCGATCGAGCCAGGCTACGCCTGCTAAAGCATTTTCCAGTGTGTCGCGCAGCTCAATATTCGGCTCGAAGCTCAACACCAGATTTTCTTCCTGCCACACGCGCAGGATTGCCGCGTACACCGCCGCGTATTCAGGCCTGCTATCGCCTGGTATCTGCCTGCCGTGATCGCGGATATGCAGATGGCCAATCATCGCGCGGTGCTGATCGCCGTGCCAATCCTGGCCGGAGCGCACAACATGATAGCTGTCGGCGAGCAGCTTCACATTGGGCAGATTCAGCCGCTCCAACAGCGCCGCACCCTGCACGAGCGTGTGAGGCCAGGCCGCCTCGTCATCTGCGATCGGCTCGACCAGGATCTTTAGATCGAGCGTCGTCTGCACCAGGCTACGAATGACCGTTGTAAGAAAAGCCTCGGACTCAGCCGCGCCGATCGCGGGAGTGCCACGAATCAAGCCGAAGATCAGCGGCGCATCAAGCGCTGCCGCCATTGTCGCGCCTGCGCGCAACACGTCGAGCGCGCGCTGTGTGTAAGCTTCATAATCTTCACGTGCCTGATCCGGCTTTAGCCAGCGTCCAGTCGGCAGCGCATGAATAGCGAGATCGACGTTACGACAACGCTCAATAATCGCCGGCAGATGGCGCGGCTGATAACAGTTCGGCTCGATGCCGGTGTAGCCGGCGGCCTTGAGATCGTGCAGTAATGCCTCAGGAAGATCGCCGTCTGGGCCAACCATCACGGCGAAACCTAAGCGGCCACGCGGCGGCAGCGTCGTCATGCTGGAACTCCTCTTGAGAACGTGTCCAGAGCGTGATACATCACGCCCCTACGAATCTGACTGCAATGCCCGCGCTAGCCAGGCGTAGGAATGCGCACCGCTGATCTGATGCCCGCCCACGAACACATCGCGATCCAGCTGCCTGGCCGCTCCTTGTAGCGCATACGACTCATGCAGGTGCTCGTAGGCCGCGAGCACGCCATGCAGCGGAAAGATCGGATCGTCGGTGCCGGCCTCGATCAACAGCGGACGCGGAGCGATCAGCGCGGCCACATCGTAGATCTCGGCGTCCTGAAGCAGACCGGGAAGATAGTTGCACGCGCAGTGCTGCATGGCCAGGATGCTTGCTTTGAAGATGCAGAAGTAATTACTGATCACCGCCGCACGCAAGCGCTGATCCAGCGCCGCCGCAAACAGCGCCACGGCTCCACCACCGGAGCCGCCCATAATCCCGATCCGCCGCGCATCAACCTCGGGCAACGATTGAAGCAGATCGATGCCGCGCAGCACATCGCCGACGCGGCTGCCCAATAGCGGCTTGCCGAGCAGAATGCCCCACCAGGCCGCCGCATGACACGAGCTATTGGTCGGGCCTGCTGCTTGATCCTGCGGTTCGCGTCGACGACCGAAGCCACGCAGCTCCGGCGCAAGCACGATCATCCCACGCCGGCACAGCGCCAGCGCGAAATCCTGATGATAGCCCTGCGGCTCCGTACGCTCGCTGCCGTCGGCGTTGAGACCAACCAGATCATCCATGCCGGAGCCATGACCATGCACGGCGATCACGGCGGGCGCTGGGCCGGTAAGATCATCGGGAATCAGCAGCCAGGCCGGCACAATCGTATCGGGAGCGCTGGCGTACTCAAGGTACACGCGGCGATAGCCAGCGAGCGTGGTCGGCGGCGCGACGGTGAAAACAGGCGGCGACGGCTCAGATGCGGGCAGCGCCAGACGTTGGCGCAATGGCTCACGAAATGCCACGCGCCACGACTCCCACAGCGCCGGATCGGCGGTGGTGGGGCTGGCAAAGCGGCGTACCTCACCGGCATACAGCGCCTCGTACCACGCCAGCGGACGAAATTGCGAATCTAACGTCCCGCCGATTGTGTTTTCGTTCCGATCCACGCCGCGACTCTTCCACAACCCTATGGCATGCTGCCGGATACTCGGGACGGCTGGGCACGTCCGTTCACGAGCTCGACTTCGGCCACCGTCGAGATCAAATGCGAGACGACCGGCTCAGTGCCTGGCTTTTGCAGCGCCAGCGCCCGCTGCTCAATGCTGTGATCGGTCATGGTGACGCGCTCATGCTGGCGGAGATGCTCGGCCCACGAGCCGACCACAAACGTTTCGACGAAGCGCTCAGGCGTGGCGGTATCGTGAAACAAGCCCCAGGTCGTCGCGCCGTCACGCAGGCGTAGGATTTGCACATCGCGCATCGCCTGCACAAACGCCGCCTGCTGCGGCCTGGCGACACGATACTCAACCGTGACCATGACCGGCCCGGCTTCGAGATCCGGCTCCCAGGCCAATACCGGCGCGGGCCAGTGCTGCGAAGGATTGAGATCCAGTCCGTCGTCGGTGGTCAGCGGCCAGCGCCGCGCGGTGAGGACGCCCAGCACCATCAGCCCGGCGGCCACCAGCAGCGCCGTCTGCACACCAAAGCGATCCGCGACCAAGCCCCAGGCCGCGCTGCCGCCCGCGAAGCCGCCCTGAAAAACCAGCAGATACACGCCGAGCGCCCGCGCCTGCACCCAGGCCGGCACCATCGTCTGCGCCGTAACGTTGAAAGCCGACGTGATGCTCAGCCAGCCGACGCCGACCGCCGCCAGCACCAGGTTGAGCAGGATCAGATTTTGGAGATAGGCCAGCCCGATCATGCCCGCGGCAAAGATCAGCGTCAGGCCAATCACGATCTGATCGACCGAGAAACGATCGCGCAGACGCGGCAAAATGGCCGCACCGCCGATCGCGCCCAGGCCAATACTGCCGAGCAGCACGCCGTAGCCCGCCGCGCTCAAGCCCAGCTCGTGGCTGGCGACCACTGGCAGCAGCGCCCAGAGCGCGCTGGCCGTGCCGATGAAGACGCCGGTACGCACCAACACCGCGCGCAGCGGCGGCGAATGACGCGTGAAGCGCATGCCGGCGGCAACCGCGCTGCGCACGCGCTCGGGCGGCGCGTTCTGCACACGCGGCGACGGCTGCCAGCGCCCCATGACCAGGATAATGCCGAGAAACGAAAGCGCGTTGAGCAGAAACACAGCGGCGGGGCCAGTCGCGGCGATCATCAGGCCGCCCAGCGCCGGACCAATCGCACGGGCGAGATTGAAGCCAGCGCTGTTGAGCGCGACCGCCGCCGCGAACTCGTGGCGCGGCACCAGATCCGGCACGATCGCTTGCCACGCGGGAGCACTGAGCGCGCCGCCGAGGCCCAGCAGAAACGTGAGCGCCAGCAGCGACCAGGGCATAATCCAGTCGAGCGCGGTCAGGCCCGCCAGCACCCCGGCGACCACCAGCATCCAGATCTGCGTGACGATCACCAGCCAGCGCCGATCGATCACATCGGCCAGCGCGCCGGCGGGCAGCCCGACCATAAACAGCGGCAGGCTTGCCATCGTGGTCAGCAGCGCGACCGGCACCGGCGAGGGCGTCAGATCCGTCATCAGCCAGGCCGCCGCGACATTTTGCATCAGCGCGCCAAGATTCGAGACCAGCGCCGCCAGCCAGAGCGCGCGAAAAACCGAGTAGCGCAGTGGGCTCCAGGCCGTCGCATTCGTTGGGGGATGTTCAGACGTAGCAGCCTCCAATTCACGTTTCGAGCGTTCGCCGCCCTGGCCTTGCACGAGTCATACCCTCAAAGCGCGCAGTGCTTGATCTGGCGATGTCGAGCTACCAGCGATCGTGGATCGCCGCGCGAAAGAAGCGATCATACACCGAGCGCACCTGCGCCAGCGCCTCATCCGAGAGCGGCGGCAGATCGAGCGCCTGGACGTTGCTCTCGGCCTGCTGCGCATCTTTGGCACCAGGAATCGCGGCGGTGACTTCGGGAAACATCAAGATCCAGCGCAGCGCCACCTGCGCCAGCGTCGCGCCCTCGGGCACAAGCGAACGCAGCTCTTCCACCGCCTGAAGCCCGGCCTCGTACTCGACGCCGCTAAACGTCTCGCCTTGATCGAATGCCTCGCCGTGGCGATTAAAGTTGCGGTGATCGCTCTCGGCAAACTGTGAGTCGCGCCGCAGCTTGCCGCTGAGCAGGCCGCTCGCCAGCGGTACACGCGCCAGAATACCGACCTGCCGCTCGCGCGCCGCCGGGAAAAACTGCTCAAGCGGCTTGAGACGAAACATATTGAAGATGATCTGCACCGACTGCACATTGGGATACTGAATCGCGCGCAGGGCCTCGTCCACGCGCTCGACGCTCACGCCGTAGTAGCGCAGCTTGCCGGCCTGCACCAGATCATCCAGGACGCCGAAAACCTCAGGCATCTCGTAGACCGCCGAGGGCGGACAGTGCAGCTGCAGCAGATCGAGCGCCTCGGTTTCCAGGTTGCGCAGGCTCCGCTCGACGAAAGCGGTCAGGTTTTCGCGGTTGTAGCCGCCGGCGACATGTGGATTCAAGCGACGGCCCGCTTTGGTCGCGACAATGATCTCTTCGCTGCGCTCGCGCCGCAGCTGGGCGATCAAACGCTCAGCGTGACCATCGCCGTACACGTCGGCGGTGTCCAGGAAGTTCACGCCCAGATCGACGACTTTGTGCAGCGCTTGCAGCGATTTGGGATCGTCGGTTGGCCCCCAGGAGCCGCCCATCGCCCACGTGCCGCAGCCGATCGCCGAGATGCGCCAGCCTGTCCGCCCCAGCTCCCGATATTCCATGCGTTCGCTCCTTATGATCTACTCGCGGTCCGATCGGACGCGATACAACATCTCGCCCGCGTGCGGTACCAGCAAGCTTCCTGCCCCGGCTTGCGCCAGCCAGCTTTCGGGATTGATCGTGCGGTAATCGGCATAGCCCAGGTTGACCTGGCGACAGCGCGCCTCGGGAATACTTGTGGCCAGCGTTACGCTGATGCGCGGCGTTTCCACAGCAGTCGCCGGATCGAAGGAGCCCGCGCCTTTGACGTGCGTGCTGTGCGCGAGAATGCCGCCCGGCAAATCGCGGAAACGATCCCACTGCTTCACGAAATAATCGCGCACGTGGTAGCCAATCTGATCGATCAGGTGGCCGTGGGTGTACGAGATCTCGGTCAGATGCGGCGCGTAGATGATCACCTCGCCGCCGTCAGCGATCGCCGGCTCGGTCTTGTACATGGCCTTGGCGGCAGTCCACAGATCGTCGTACATCGTCGAGGGCATCGCCAGCACGCGGCGCACCGGCTGCGGCAGCCAGACGATGTTGAGC
>JAFAYS010001029.1 GCA_019240175.1 Chloroflexota bacterium
TCGCGGATCTGAGCACCGGCTCGGGCGGCAAGCGCGAAGTCACCTCGATCGGCATGGAAGAGCAGCAATATCCCGCCGAGCTCTACACGATCTACCGCGCTCCGGCTGGCCGCTGGCGCGTCACGATTGAGGCTCCCGGCACGTCGAGCGGCGGCTTTCTGATGGTCGCACCCGAAAGCACCTACGGCCTGTACTCCTATCTCACGACGACCAATCTTGTCGCCGGGCAGCCACTGGGCCTGGGCGCGTATCTCTTCAGCGAGCCGCTGCCGACCGAGCCGGCTCCGCCCGAAAAAGAAGATCAGGAAACGCTGCCGCCCATGACCCTCCCCAACGCTCCCGCACCGATGCGCGATATCGTGGTCGAGGGCCAGATCACGTTGCAGCATCCCAAAGGCCAGCAGATTGTGCTGCCGCTGCTGGACGACGGCAAGAGCAACGACGGTCAGGCGCGCGACGGTCAGGCCGGCGCTGTGCTGCCCGCTTTGGAGCCGGGCCTGTATCGGGCGCATCTGCGTCTGCGCGGCACGCTGCCGGATGGCACGATCGTCGAGCGCACGGGAGAGCAGCTCTTCCCGGTGCTGCAAGAGTCGCTCAAGCTCACGGGTCGCGCGTCAAGCTGGGTGATCGACGATCAGCGGCTGGGCTTGCGGCTAGAAGCCGAGTCGCGCGCGGCGATTCCAGCACAGGCACTGGTCTACACCGAAGTCTGGGGCACCGACGCGCGCGGAACGCTGATTCCGGTCGGCTGGGCCAGCAGCATGGTTGTGCCCAAAGGCCAGAGCGGCACGCCGATCCAGCTAGAGCTAGAGTTCGATAGCCGCTGGCTGGCGCTGGCGGGAACAAGCGCGCCGCTGGTGCTGCGCAACGCCCGCGTCCAGGACGCCGACACGTTTGTCCCGCTGACAACCTCCGCCGAGATCCCACTGGCAGGCACCGCATTGCCCAAGGGTGCGCTCACGGCTCCCCAGTCGATCGATGCCAATAATCCTGAGCTGCGCATGGGCCGTCCTGTCAAATCCCAGGGTGCAGCAACTCCAGGCTCAACGGCGGCGGGCGGCAATACGCTGGGACGAACACAGCCCGCCGGCTTGGCGCAAGCTCAGGGCCTTGCCACAAATCGCTCGCGCACACCAGGTCTGAGCGCGCCGCTACGACAGTCCGCGAGCGAAGGGATTCTGCTGGTACACGGCTACTGCTCCGGCACACTGTGGCCGGCGGGACATTTCGACGACGGCCCGACCGTTGAGTTCAGCGATGTTAACCAGAATCGATCGCACAACCTGTTTGCCCAGCTGATCGACCAGCAAGGCGACGCAGCCTTCTCTAGCGCCTATACGATCGTAGCCCACAGCCAGGGCGGCGCGGCAGCGCTTGAGCTGTACACGCGCTATTGGAGCGGCTTAGACTACTCACAGGCTCCGCGCCGCATTCAAACCGTCGGCACGCCCTACTGGGGCACGCCGCTCGCCGGCCTGATCGCCTGGATCGGCCAGCTCTTCGATGCTTCCTGCGGCGCGAACTGGAACTTGACCAATGCGGGATCGCTGCTCTGGCAGGCCACTATTCCCCCGTGGGCGCGCAGCCAGGTGCATTTCGCGACGACCGCCCACGGCAAGTGGTGGATCTTCGAGTCGGTCTGCCATGCCTCGTCGCTCATTCTGTGGGGCATCGACGACGGTGTGGTCTCGGTCTCGTCCGGCCAGCTGCCCGGCGGCAACAATCTGGGCATGAAGCGCGACTGGTGCCACAGCGACTCGATGGCCTATGGCGAGCAGTATATGGACTATAGCCGGAACAGCGAGATGGATGTTTACGGTCGTGTGAGCACTCATGTCGGCGTTATCCCGGCGACGGCCAGCTGTCCCGGCGGACAACCACTGCTCACGATCCACATGGATGATGAAGACAGCAGTAATGCTAATGGACGCGGCGGCTGGATCGGCGCGACGACCAGCACCAACAACACGACGTTGCGCTTCTGCCGCGTGCCGGGCAACGGCTTCCGGGCTTTATCGAGCAGCAATATCATCCAAAATCACTACGCGGTGCTCAAGCTCGGCACGGTCTGCCCGAACGGCTCGGTTGAATTTTCGCGCTACTTCGACAATGAGGATCACAACAACGCCAACTCTTTCGCGGGGCCGATCACGCCGAACACCTCGAATAACAATACGCGGCTCGTGTTCTGCTTATTCCGCTCGTCATCTTCGACCATGACCGGATTTCCCAACCTTGGCGCGGCCTATGGCGTCTTTGCGGCCAGCAACTTCAGCCAGGCGCTGGCAACCGGCTACGTCTACACCGACGATGAAGATAGCTGGAATAACAACAGCTACTCAGCGGGATCGGGCTGGATCGTGGACGCTCAGCGAATGGTCACGGCAGGCAATAACACCACACTGCGGATGGCGCGCGTCAAATAAGCTCGACCTCATCGTAAACAACGCGCAGGGTACACACCGGTGTATTCCTGCGCGTCGTCATGTCGAGCAGCTGGCGCTCGACGCTAGCACAGATGACAATCCGTGTATAGTTACAACCAGCGTGAGATACCTGAGCGGCGACTTAAGCGCCGT
>JAFAYS010001118.1 GCA_019240175.1 Chloroflexota bacterium
GCGGCGGTGTTGGTGCCGCCGTACCAGATACCCTGTCCGCCATCCGCGCAGGGGTTTGGTATCAGATCCAGCTCCGCCACGCAGCCATGCGTCGGCGTGCTGTAGCAAAACTCGACCAGCGTTGTTGTCATGGTCTGCGCCCAGCCAACCGCCACGACATCATTGTTATTCTGGTGGGCTACCAGCGTGCAATCGGCCCAAAAGAGCATCGGTCTATCGAGCTGGAGCCGCCCATCTTGCGGTCGTAGAGCAAGCTGCAGTTGGCGCGGCGGTCGCGAGGCGTACAGCTTCACGGCCAGGCGGCTGCCGCTGTTCGGCACGTCGACCTCGAATTGGTCAAGCAGTTTTGCCATGGTCAGCCTCGTACCTGATGATTCAAGCGCTTGTCCTCACAACCAGTCAGCCGTCGATCTGATGGGGCGTCTGCCGTAGCGCGCTTCTAGAAGGCGTTCGGCTCTGCTGTCGGCACGTACGTAAGCCAGGCCTGCTGCCAGGTCACCACGCCGACTGTCGGCAGCGTCGTAGTCTGTGCCGTGTTTAGCCATGGTGGGGCGCATGCCTGTACGGTTCCCGCTGTTGTCATCCAGAACTGAATCCGCCCTTGTACCAGCGGGTTATTGCGATTGCGGTAGATCCAGCGCAGCTCAGAGTGAGTGATCGTTCGCTCTTTATCAACGCCATTTGGAGCCTTGCCTTGCGGCGTATCTTGAGCCAGCACCGTAGTTCCAGCCGTAAAAAGATGTGTCTTGCTGACAACTGCGCCCATATCAATCTGGTCAAGCATGAAGTGGATATGTCCGCGCTGATTGCTGAGGGTCCACTCCATGCCAAATTTCGACTTGGCGCGCCAGGCGGAGTTTTGCAGCGCTGCTCGCGCGCCGCCTTGAGCAAACTTTTCTTCGTCGTTGTTGTAGCTGCGGATTGCCTGATGGTAGCGGCCATATCTCTTGTGGACCTGGTTATCCTGAAGGAATGACTTCCACGCCTGACGATCTTGCTTGGTGAGATCCTCCATACTACTTTTTCGATACTGGTCTACCGTCGCCGGACCGCCAACGGTGAGAATGCCCACCGCTAAACGTTTTACGAGCTCTGGGCGTGCAGCTGACAAACCGTAGATCAGATCACCTGCAGTGAAGGTCAATTTGTATGGCACGTTGAATGGCATGTCCCTGCTCCACTTCCCAATCCCTGCTAGCGCCGTTAATTTAGGTAGCTATGCCTAGCCCCACCGTCACATCCTCGTGTACCGGCTGCGTCTTCAAAAACGTCGTCCAGCCGAGCCGCGCGCCCTCGTGGCTGCCCAGACTGAACCGCGAAACCTGCTCGGCTTTCAGTGTTAATCGCACATCAAACTCGATCGTCTCCTGAAGATAAAAGCGTGCCAGCTCGCTCAGGCTGTTAAACCCCTGTCCGACCGGTAGAAAATCCAGGTATTCGCGCAGATCCAGCGGGCCGAGCTGGATCTCCATTTTGCCCTGCACGTCGTAGATGCGCTGGCCGAGCAGCGCGCCGCGCCCCAGCGCCTGGTTGCGCCCGCTCGCGCCGATCGCCGTCCACTGGTCCTCGTCGAGCCGCACCCAATGACCGCTAAACTGGCGCGCCGTGACGCCAACTTTGAAGTAGTCGGCCAGCAGCGTTTGCAGCCCGATCGCCGAGCGTGGCTGCTGAGCGAGCAGCCCGGCGTAGCGCAGCAGCGCCACATCCGGGATCGCCTGGCGCTGGCGCAAGCCCTCCGTGCCCAGACCAAACAGCGCATACAGAAACTTCGCGACGTGGTCGTCGTCCGGGGCCTCGCCGCCGAAGCCGACGCGGTGGGTTTTGCGCACCCGGTACATCAGCGAGATCAGCCGGTGATTGAAGATGTCCAGAAAATCCCGCGTGACGGGGTCGCCGTCTTGCAGGCGGCTGAGCACCATGCGCGTGTACGGCGCGGGCAGCGGACCCAGCGCTCCGGCCAGGCCCATGAAGTTGACGCGCATCAGCGCCTGCTCGTGATCGTTGGCGTCCAGCTCCACCGAGGCGATATCGGTGCCGGTAAAGGCTTGCTCCACCGTCGACTGAAAGCGCACCGCCTCAAGATCGGGCCGAATGCCGTCGCCGACGGGCGTAGCGTCGGGGCTGAGCAGCTCTAGCAGCCTGACCGCCTGATAAAAATCGAAGCGCGGCCCGTCGCTGCTCAGCGCATCTTCTAGAGCACTATCTGTCCACCAGCCAGCGGTTCCCATCGTTTCCACATTCCTTTGCTCGCGTGACGTCGCGCGACCAGCCGCGTAAACATATTCGCGCCGACATACAGCGAGAAGAACTGATTCAGCACCGTCGCCAGCAGCAGCGCGCTCTCGTTCTGGTACAGCGTTTGATCAAAGGTTAGCGTGATCTCAATGCCGCGCCCGAAGCCGCCCCAGCCGTCGCTGCCGATCCGCCGCATCACTCGCCGGCAGGCCAGATCGACAATGCCCTGGATCTGTCGCTGCCGCACCGGATCGTCGACCACACTGTAGAGCGTGAGGATCTCGCGCAGCGCGTGCAGCGCCTCGGCGTTGGTCGTCACCGCCAGCTGCTGGCCCTCCTCGACGATCGTGTAGGTTTTGCCGTGGGTTTGATCCTGGATCGTCCAAACCTGCGGTGCCTGCGCGTCGGCGGCGCTTTGCTCGCTCACCAGCACGTTGGCCGACAGCCGCAGGCCGTGGTCGCCGAAGATCGCGCGCAGCTCGGGCGAGAAGCGCCGGTTATTCAGATCGACGCGATGCTGCCGGGCGACGACGAACTGCACCGGATCGCTCAGCGACAGGTGGTTGAGCGATAGCTGCGAGACCAGACGCCACAAGCTGCCGCCGCGCAAGGGCGGCGTGACCTGCGCGGTCGGCTTGTCCAAACAGGTGATGCGTCGCAGCGGGGCCGCCTGCTCGAACTGTAGCCGCGTGCCGGGCACCAGCTGTTCCGCCAGATGCCGGTTGGTACACAGCGCGTGCACATAGACGGTCTGCGCGGCGGGCGTCTGCGGGTTGAACATCAGATCTTTGAAGGCCAGCAGCATCTCGGTGCCGGGCAAACTACCATGGCGGTAGGGCAGCCGGCGCGCGTGCCAGAAGGCTTTTTGATTGCGGCGCAG
>JAFAYS010000138.1 GCA_019240175.1 Chloroflexota bacterium
GATCTCCACTCTCTTGCGCGGCTTGTGCGCCCCAATCCATCACCTGCCGCCAGCACTGCCACAGGCCGCGCAACACCACCAGCGGCTGGATCGCCTTGACCAGCACGCCTGCCTGAGCTGCCTGATGCTCAGCGAGCAACGTTGGGATCGCAGCCAGGATATTCCCGCGCTCACTTTGCAGCCATCGCAGATCACCAATATGCTGAGGAGCAGCGGCGGCCAGAAATGCCGCTGCCCGGCTGCGCTCAGCACCTGACCGCAGCAGCCGATCCAAGACACGCCGGAGACTATGCGACGCTATACGATAGCGCGTGTCGTTATGCTCAATAATCTCCAACGTGTTAAACCACTCGATCGCCTCGACTGCATCCTGCTCCGGCACCGCGCTCATAGAGACCAACATCGGTAAACTTGCGTCGGGACCGTCAGTGCGCGCGAGCGCGGCCAGCACCGCCTGCTCAAAATCCGTCAGCGTTTCGATCAGGATCTGGGTGATCGCGGTGAGCGAGCTATCAAGCCGGGGGCGGGCAGCGCGCGACGCTACACGCGGGCTTGAGCCGGCTTGACCAACAGCTTGCTCGACCGCATAGGTCTGCGGCTGCCTCAACTCATTGAGCCGTGCTACCAGGTCGTCAAGCGTAATCGTGCCGTGCTTGACCAGGGTTGCCGCCAGCAGCAAGGGTAACGGCAGACAATCAAGGGCCGGGCATAATTCCTCGATCAGGAGCGGCACCCTCGGATCGGACGCATCGATGGCTGCTGTGGTTGTGAAGAGCGTGCAGGCATCGCGCTGGGGCAAGCCGCCGAGCGACACATCCGCGAAGGTCCTGGACAGCGAGGTAGCGCTGGTCGCCATAACGACGCCACGGGGCATCAGATCGCGCAGCCGATCGAGATCGCTGCGACCGAGCGGCATATAATCGAACGCAAAGCAGGCCTGGATCTCCGCCAGACTGGTCTGGGCATGTTCGATCGGGACTTGTACGGCAACACGAGTAGATTGTGTCCCTGATTGTTGCAGCTCAAAGATCATGTTTCCGGCATAGAAGCGATTGAAGATCTGCTGTACTACGTCTTCAAGCGCCGCCGGTGCGCTGCGACCATCGACATACACAATCCCATCCGGTAGGGCACGCGCTTCTGGAGAATTAAGAATCTGGCGTAAAAAAGCTGAAAGACCACATCCAAAAGAGCCATGTAGCCAAATGCCGCGCCGTGGCAAAAGCAGCGCCCGAACGCGGGCTTGCTCCTGCTCACGATCGTGGAAGAGATCCAGCGGCGCGGGAGGGCCAGGACGAGATGGAAGACGCGTGATGGAAACCGGGCGGGCGATATTCAGCAGGCTTCCAAAAGTAGCATGAACGCTAAGCTCCGTGTTGAAGGTGTACTCAGTATTTACCGTGCCATCGTTGTGTTGCACAACTGGGCCGTAGATCGTGCCGCCGCTTACAAGCACACCTTGCCGTTGATCGATCGTGCGCGCTGCGTGCTCTTGAGCGCTGAGCGCGAGTGCATGAACGACGACCGAACCAGCAATATCTGCCTGAGGTACGCTAGCAGCCAGTTGCGTCGGCGTTGCAGTTGCGGCACCTTCGAGTTCCTTGCCATTGTTCATCTGAATCAACCTCTCATGGAATTGTGTGTCGCACATCCAGGTTGAGATTGTGTTGGGATCATGAGTAATGTGACAGATACACTATCGATAGTTCATCATGTTTCGTCTACACGCAGGCTGCTGGTCATCGCGTACGCCAGGAATTGCATCTAACCCAGTCTCCATATGTGGCCATGAAGCAGCTCTACGCGAGCTATGGGAAACGACACAAAGACTTCTTCATGGACCTGCGCAGAAGCTCGTCTACGATCGCGCTCGATGTAGAGCATCGAGCGCGATCGCCTGAGGTCACTCTTTCCTCCTTTTCGCCGGCCGGCAAATTCTGCACATTTGGGAACCCGACGCTGGTGATCGCGAATCGGCGCTACAACGAGATCTCGGCTGTTTCCTCGGCGTGCGCGTCGGTCTGCTGCGCCTGAATCGTGATGCGTAGATTTCCGGCAGGGAGCTGGCTCATCGCGTGGTAGCGCTTGGTGCGCGAGTTGTAGCGCATCCCAAGCTGGTTCTCACCGTTGGCGCTGAGCACCCGCACGTCTACCAGCGTGCCTTCGCTGGGATACGCGATTTTGCTTCTATCCAGCACCCGCGCGGAGATGACTGCCTGCTGGCCGCGCTTCCCAACCTTGATGTCTTCGATCCTCAACCCGCCGGGAAGCTTGCGTTTGGGGAGATGAACACCCAGAGTCGCGTGGCGCTGCCATGGAACGCCCTCGATCTCGCCGCTGGCAATCACCTCTACGCTCGCCTGACCTTCGGCTGTGAAGGGCACGGTAGCGCTCCAGATGCCGTCGCCCTGCGGCGTTAGCTCAATCTCAACCGTTGTTCTGCCGTAGAGTCCACCATCGTCTGGGCTGAGCTGTCGGGCCAGCAGCGCCAGCAACATCGAAAGACGATCGTCCTGGCTTAGGCCGGGTTCATCCAGCTCCTTGGGCAGAGCCATGCGTTTGAGCTGATCGGCGTATTGCGCCAGAATCTGCCGGCGCGTACGGGTTGGTAGGGTTATGCGCGCCACAACTTTGGCCTCGTCCCAGGCTTTGTCACCGCGCCGCAGAAACGCTTTCAGCACGAGCCGATCACGCGCGACGACCCACGCCTCCGCCGAGAGCTTCAGCGGGCTGGAAGCAGCAGCCGATATGGTGTAGCGCACGGTCTGTGCAGACGCGCGGTTCTGGACGATCAGCGTCCATAGACCGGACTGCGGAACACTCACACGTACGAAATGGTACGTGCTACCGCGACGCTCAGAGGTCGCAGGCATTGTCTCGTCGTAGCGGCGACCGTCGGGACCGACGACGATATATTGAAGCTCGCTTTGCGGCTGGTCCCACGACAGGCTGAAGGCAACCTCTGCAGTCCCTGGCTCGACTGGAATTTGATGCTGTTGCTCGTCATCGCCTTTGAGATCCACTGATGAGAGACCGATGAGCGCCGCGCCGGAGGCGAGTGCCTGCACGGCAGCGTAGATCTCATGAAGTTTGTGAATGTCTTCATCGGCACCAACCACAAAGTATCCACCGTTTGGTCGCGATCCGCTGATCGCCTGAAGCGTCGGTGTGCTGCCGGCTGGTCCCAGCGCGATCGTAAAGATCGGCACGTCGACGGGAATGCCGGACAGAACGCTGAGCGGATCGGGCGGCACATTGTTCAGGCCATCGCTGAGCAGCACAATCGCACGTGGACGACTGGTCGGCTCAAGCTGGAGCTGACTCCAGGCTTCCTGCAAGCCCGCGCCGATTGGAGTAAAGCCGTCGGCGACGAGCGAGCCGATCGTCGTGTGCGCATCCGTCCAATCGGGCAGGAATGTGCTCAGTAGCCGCAACGGATACGGAGTTCTGGCATGGGCTACGCCTGGCCGTTCTGAAAATTCCGTGATCGCTACCTTATCGTTGATGCGCAGGAAATCGACGAGTTGACTTGCCCGTTCTTTGGCCGGCTCCATATAGCCAAACGATGCCATCGAACCTGTCGTATCGATCGCCTGGGCGATGCTGACCGGCTGCGTGCTCAAGCCAAGCACATTCGACACGGCCAGCGCGAAATCCTGCCGTGGGTTTGGTCCGCTGCTCGCGCCGGGAGCCTGAGCCGTGACCGATACTCCACGGACGCGAATCTCATACGCACCTGCCACTGGAGCCGGAATGATTACCTGTTGGACATTGTTGCTGACGCTAGGAAACGGCGTCCGATCGCCATTCAGCACTGCCCCACCCGGCTCGCTGACCTGGAGATACAGCTGGTTCTGGATGCCGCCCATTCCCGCCACGCTCGGCGCATCAGTCCATACCAAGGTCACTTTCAACGGCTGGGCGAGATCCACGGCATACACTTGGAAGGTACGAATCTGGCCTGTTTCCACGGCGAGATCAGGTTCGTCGGCAAAAAGAGTCTGTCCTAGTCCGGCGGGTACCAGCGACTCGGCGAGGTTGACGCGACCAAAGCCGGCGACATTATTTCGTCCAGCCGGGATCTCACCGGCATACTGACCGGCCATCTCCTGCGCGCCGTTAACGAGAAACGCTTTGATCAGCGCGCCCGACGGCTTGACGCCCGGTTGAAAATGGCCGCGCTGCTGCACCAGATGCTGACGAATCAGCGCTGCCGCGCCCGCGACTAACGGCGTGCTCATGCTGGTGCCGCCGCTCCAGCAGTACTCACCATGTAAAGGATGGCCTACCGGGAGATCGCCCCAGAGCGGCGCTTGCGGTGCCGGGAGCGGTGGTGGCACGAACGCGCTCGAACGCACTGACAGGATATTGGTGCCGGGCGCTACCACGTCGGGCTTAATCCGGCCATCATCGGTAGGACCACGCGACGAAAACGCTGCCATGCCGTCCACATTGTCGGAAACATGGCCTGCTACGTTGAGCGCGGGCCAGCGCGGAACACCACCGCTGCCCAGCTGATCCCAAGTCGCGTCGATGCCGGGCGTCGGCGTGGAGCCGGGACCGCGATTGTTTTCGCTGGCTCCAACTGTCAGACAATTTTTGGCCGTGCCTGGCGTACCGATCGAGTCGCCATCGATCACGCTGTTGCCATCGTTATCGACGCCTGAATTGCCTGCCGAAAACAGGATCAGCATGTCGCGATGGTTCCACATAAACAGATCGACTGCACGCGCATTGTCGTTGTACGTGCCAAAAGTCGCGGGAACGATCGTGCCCCAGGAATTGGTGTGAATGCGCGCGCCGGCTGTGTAGGCCGCACCAAAGAGTGTAGTCAGATCGCTGGGAAGGCCGTACAATCCAACGGCGCTCGGCGGCCAGTTCAGGGGCGGAGTAATGCCGATTGCGATCAGCTGCGCGGCAGTCTTCCAGTTCACGTGTTGCTCGATCGCCTGCATATACACCTGGGCTTCGGGAGCCATACCTTGAGGTACCAGCCCAGACCCGGCTGCGACCGCGACTGCGCCATTCGAGGCAACCGAGCCAGTGACATGTGTGCCGTGTGCCGAGTTGACGTCGGCAGAACCGTCGTCAGATCCTGGCGGGTCGTTGGTCAAGATCACCGGAACTTGCGTAGGCCAGCTCGCAATATCGATAACGCGACCATTAAAATCGGCATGAACGGTAGTCGGATCGCCTGTGTCGAGGCCCGAATCGGCGATCCCGACGATCTGCCCGGTGCCACGCAGCGTATACGCTCCGAAGATCCGATCGACGGGCGCGCCCATCACCTGGGTTGCTTGATCGTTGTGCAGTTCAGGAAATGCGTTCGGCACGATCGCCTGCACGCCCTGACGCTCCGCCAGATCGGCAATTGTCTGCGTCGGCACGATCGCCGTCACCTTGCGATTGGTCTGGCTCAAGATCACGCCCTCCGACGCGCGCACCTGAGCCGCAATCTCCTCGGTACTTTCGCCGGGAAACACGCTCACCTCGATCTGCTGCCGCTGTTCGGGATCGATCGTGCTCAAATTTAGAGCCGTCAAATCGCTCGTGTCGAGGGTTGAGCGTGCCTCGGATCGCAGCTTCGGCGATACCTTCATCGCCGGTCGGTAAGGTGTGATCGATTCGACCCACGGCGCCTGCTGAAGATGCTCGACGTTAGCGGGCAAGAGCCCGGCGAGAACAGTGTAGTCGGGCAGTACCGCCTGAACCGAGCCACCCACGCGGCGTACATCATCTAGCCATGCCCCGCTCATCGGTCCGACGGCCTGGACGAGGTAGTAG
>JAFAYS010000217.1 GCA_019240175.1 Chloroflexota bacterium
GCGAGCCGAGCGTGCCGTCCATCCACCACTGCGGCGTGTGGCCCGGCAGCTTGCGCAGCGTAAAGTGCCGCGCCAGCATCGCCACCAGCACATGCGACTCGAACAATGAAAAGTTATTGCCGATGCACACACGCTGTCCCGCCGCAAACGGGTAGTAGGCATACGGATGGCGCGCCGCCTCCTGCTCCGGGGTCCAGCGGTCGGGGTCGAAGCGCAGCGGATCGGGCCAGAAGTCGGGATGGCGATGCGTCAGGTACGGCATCACGATCATGCGCGCGCCCTGCGGCACAGCCACACCGTCGATCTCGTCGGACGCCGCCGCATCACGCGCGTACATCGGAGCTGCGGGATACAGGCGCAAGGTTTCTTTGATCACCTGGAGCGTGTAGGGCAGCCGTTTGAGGTGGTCAAGCGTTGGCACATCATCGCCCAGCACCGCGTCGATCTCGGCGTGCAGCCGCGCAGCAACCTCCGGATGCTCGGCCAGCGCGTGCCATAAAAAGGAGAGCGTGCGCGCCGTGGTCTCGTGGCCGGCAAAAAAGATCGTGATCGACTCGTCACGCAGCAGCACATCCGACATTGGCTCGCCGGTTTCTTCGTCGCGGGCGTTCATCATGCGTGTCAGCAAATCATTCGGCCAGGACTCGGGCGGCTGTGCGCGGCGCTGCGCGATCACGCCCTGGATATATTCGCGAACGCGGTTGCGCGCATCCAGGTAGGCACGGTTGCGGGAGGTCGGCATCCACAGCGGCGCATGAAACGGATTCATCTGCCGGCTCGACGCAAAGCCGATCATGGTCTCAACCGCCTCTTTGACCCAACCGATCGTGTCGGGCGTTTCGAGGCTAAACATGCTTTTCAAGATGATCGAGGCTGTCAGCACCGACATTTCGGTCAGAATGTCCACCGGCTCGCCACGCTGCACGACGGCATTCCAGCGCTCGCGAAACCAGACGCCGTCCTCGGCAAATACCGGCAAGTAGGTTTCGATAGCGCGCGGCGTGAAAAACGGTGCCATCAGCCGGCGCTGCCGTCGCCACAGCGCGCCGTTGCTGGCCACCAGCCCGTCGCCCAGCAGCAGATTGCGCACACCGTCATAGCTGGTGAGCTTGGCGTAAGTGTCGCGCTGCTCGACGGTGACGCGATGCACGTGGTCGGGATGAACAACCAGCATGATCGTCTGCGGGCCAAGCTGGATACGCGCCTGATCACCATAGCGCCGCCAGGTCGATTCAAAAAAGGTGAGCAGCCCTTGCCGCTGGACCTCAAGCGCAATATCTACAGCAAAGCGGCTGCGGCGGTGCGGGGCTGAACTTAAAGATGCGGTCATAAACTCTTGCTCCTATGGAAAAACGTAGCTGCGTCAGGCTTGCTGCAACGACGGAGCTGCCAGGCGCGGAAAGAAGATGCGGCTGACATAGGCCGCCAGCTGGGCGGGCGAGATCTGGCCGCTGATCAGCAGCAACTCGTAGCCACTCGGCGATACCAGCGTGACGAACGTAGCCACCAGGAGCGGCGTGGGCACCGTGCTGTCTAGCTCGCCGCTGCGCTGGCCTTCCTCCAACAGCGCCGTGATCCGCTGCATGGCCTGCGTGATGTGAGCTTGCAGGTTCTCGCGCTTTTCGATCACGCTCTTGGTCAAGCCGATACGATTATTCAGCTCAAGCAGCACCTGGTTGCGCTGCTCCTGCATGCGCGTGTACACGTTCAGGAGAATCTGCTCCACCCGTGCCCGCACCGTGAGCGGCTCGCCGATGATCTGATCCACAAACGACAAAAAGCCCACGATCTGCTGCTCGACCAGCGCGACCAATAGATCTTCTTTGCTCGCAAAATGCAGATACACCGTGCCCTTGGCGATCCCGGCGCGAGCGGCGATTTCGTCGATCGACGCGTCGTAATAGCCACGCTCGGTAAAAACCTCCTGGGCGGCAGCGAGGATCAGCGCCGCGCGCTCTTCACGCTGGCGCTCTTTCAGTGAGCGCATGGTTGAGCTTGAGTGCGCTGCCGGCAAATTTCTCGTCATAGCAAGCCTTGTATCTGATCTTCAGCCGGATATTCAATCGCTTGAATAATCCGTCAAATTTCTGACTCGTTAGTCATAATTATTACTACATATTCAGTATTCGTCAAGGCTTCTGCTGTTCCGCTCAGACGATATAGACAGCCATTGAGTTTGCCCCTGGAGCTATGCCGCGTACGTCGTCGCAAACCTGACAGAAAATAGTCCGCCGCAAGCCGCGCCCTTGTAGGGGCAGCGGTTAGGCGGACTTCCCCGAACTAGATGTAGCCTCTGTTTTGGTACACGTGTTGATTTTCTTGTCGTTCTATGCCATAATTTCAACACTATGGAGTACCAACGCGACGAACAGCGTGTCCACTTGATTGTGTACCACCTGATCTGGTGTCCTAAGCGACGTAAGCGGATTTTGGTAGAACCCGTCGCTACGACCTTGCACCAGTTGATTGAGGACACGTGCACCCAACGAGGTTGGGATATTCTGCACCTTGCCATTCAGCCGGATCACGTTCATTTGCTTGTCCGCGTCTTTCCAACCAACGCGGCGGCTGATGTTGTTGGTGCGATCAAGGGGTATACCTCCCACGAATTACGGCGGTTATATCCGAACATTCTCAACAAAATACCGTCACTGTGGACACGTTCATACTTTGCCAGCACAGCCGGAAATGTCAGTGAGGTGACCATTCGCGCCTACATCGAAGCCCAAAAAGGGAAATAACTGTGCTAAAAGCGTTCCAATATCGCATGTATCCGTCGAAACCACAAGAACGAAAACTAGAGGCAACACGCGAAACGTGCCGCCGCTGGTATAACCATCTGTTGGCAGAACGGAAAACCGCGTATGCGGAACGCAAGGAACCCATCGGTAAGTACGAACAACTCCGGCGCGTCAAGGAACACAAAGCCTCAAATCCGTGGGCGGCGGACGTCCATAGCCACGTTTTGCAAGTGGTGGTTGCCGATCTGGACAAAGCGTTCCAAGCCTTCTTTCGTCGCGTGAAAGCTGGACAAACAGCAGGATACCCGCGTTTTCGCGGTCGCAACCGTTTTGCTAGCTTCGGCTTCAAGGAATACGGCAACGGCTTCAAGATCGATGGCCGGCGCGTGCGCGTGTCAGGTATCGGGCGGATTGCTGTTCGTTGGCATCGCCCATTGGAAGGCACGATCAAAACACTCAGGTTGATCAAGAAAGCAAGCGGTTGGTACGCCTGTTTCAGCGTGGAATACACACCACAATCGCTGCCAGCAACGGGGCGCGACGTTGGGGTTGATGTGGGCATTGCCAGTCTGATGACCACCTCAGACGGCGCACGCGTGCCGCCGCAACACTGGTACAGGCGCGAACAAAAGAAGCTACGGGTGCTGCAACGACAGGTAGCGCGCCGCACCAAGGGTGGGAAGAACCGCCGTAAAGCCGTTGTCCAGTTACAGCGGCACCACGAACGGATTGCAAACCAACGTAAAGATTTCTTGAACAAACTCGCCTACACCCTGATCCAGCAGTACGACTGTATAGCGGTTGAACATCTGCGGATCACGAATATGGTCAAAAACCGTCACCTGGCAAAAGCATCTTGGATGCAGGGTGGGGCTACTTCGTGACACAATTACACGCGAAAGCGGCGGAGGCTGCGCGTGTGGTGGTGGAAGTTGATCCCGCCTATACCTCCAAAACGTGCTCAGGGTGCGGTCACGTTTTTGAGAACCTCACACTCAAAGACCGTTGGATCGCGTGCCGTTGCGGACTATCGCTTGATCGAGACCACAACGCGGCGATCAATATCGTGAAACGGGCGGGACACGTCCGTTGGGGCATAAACTCATCGCGAGATGGGTTGCCCCAAGAAGCCGCCGCGCTTTAGCGCGTGCGGAGTGTCACGTCTATGATATTGGCACGGCGACGCATCTGTTGAGCTGGCCCATGATACGAGCCAGGTAAGCCGCATACCTTAATTATGTCAACTCCCATCTTAACCACGAAATTGTATATCCCTCCATCGCAGCCCAATCTTGTCCAGCGGCCTCGCCTGGTCGAGCGGCTGAACGCGGGGCTGCACGGCAGTCTGACGCTTATCTCGGCCCCGGCTGGCTTTGGCAAAACCACGCTGGTCAGCGCGTGGATTGCCGGTAGTCAGCGCCGAGTTGCCTGGCTGTCGCTTGACGAAAGCGACAATGACCCGTCTCAATTCCTGACGTACTTGGTAGCGGCCCTGCAAAGCATCGATCCCGGACTCGGGGCGGGAATGCGGAACATCCTGCAATCGCCCCAGCCGCTGCCAACCGAGCGGCTTCTGACAGCCCTGATCAATGCGGTTGCGGCGAGCCCGGCAGAGTTCATCCTCGTCCTCGACGACTACCATCGTATCGAGGCCCAGCCGATTCACGACGCGCTCACCTTTCTGCTCGATCACCTGCCGCCACACATGCATCTGGCGATTGCCACGCGCTCCGACCCGCCGCTGCCGCTGGCTCGCCTGCGCGCTCGGCGCAAGCTGACTGAGCTGCGCGCCGCCGACCTGCGCTTTACGCCCGCAGAGGCTGCCACCTTCCTCAACCATGTGATGGGCTTAGACCTCTCGGCAGGGGATGTGGCGGCGCTGGAAAGGCGGACTGAGGGTTGGATTGTGGGGTTGCAAATGGCCGCACTCTCCATGCATGGGCGCGCTGACACCGCCAGCTTTATCCGCGCGTTCACGGGGAGCCACCGGTTCATCATCGACTATCTGGTCGAAGAGGTGCTTCAGCGTCAGCCCGAGCGCGTCCGCGAATTTTTACTCCAAACCTCCATTCTTGACCGGCTAAGCGGCTCGCTGTGCGATACGGTCACCGGTACGGGCGACGGCGGCACAATGCTGGAAGCGCTGGAGCGCAGCAACCTGTTCGTCATTCCACTCGACGACCAGCGCCAATGGTATCGCTACCACCATCTCTTCGCCGATATGCTGCGAGCGCGCCTGGTCAAGGAGCAGCCCGATCAAGCGGCGCTCCGGCATCAGCGGGCGAGCGCATGGTACGAGCAGCACGGCTTTACCAACGAGGCGATCCGCCACGCATTTGCCGGCGAAGATTGGGAGCACGCGGCACGTCTGGTCGAGCTAGCCTGGCCCGCCATGCGCCAGCGCAGACAAGAGGCCACGGTACTCGGCTGGGTGAAGGCGTTGCCAGACGCGCTTATTCGCGCCAGGCCGGTGCTAAGCGTGGTATGCGCCTGGGCACTGCTGGACGGCGGCGAGCTAGATGCCGCCGAGGCCCGGCTGCAAGATGCCGAACGCTGGCTTGACGCGGCCTCGGATCAGCACGAGCAAGCAGAA
>JAFAYS010000365.1 GCA_019240175.1 Chloroflexota bacterium
CTCCGCGCCGTGAAAGAAGTCGGTGCCGCGCTCAAGCTGGCCGCGCACAGCCGCTATCAGGTCTTCCCAGGAGCTATCCTCCGCGAGCATCAGCCGGAGTCCGTCTTTGGTCCCTTTGATCGCGATCGGTGTACTCATAGTTGTGCCGGATTATAATCGAGATGTCAACTACAGCGCGAGGGCTCTCTGTCGATACGATGACAGTTGTCTGCTGTCCGTTCGTCGGTGAGCGATCAGGAATGTTGCGCTATGATCGGCGCGGTTACGGATTGTTCGAAAAAGTCGTAGGTGTCAGCTACGACGTCCGCACAGCTTCTCTTGTTGCGTTCGAGTCCGCCACCAGCTTAGTGGCAGGGCAGATTGTACGGCGGGATCGGTGTGGCCGGATCGATCGGCGGCGTGACCTTGAAGTAGGCCTGCATAATCTCGGTCACGGCAGGCACCGCGATCGTCGCCGAGCCGTCGTTCATGTCGCCCGCGCCCTCGACCAGCACGATCACCTCGATCTGCGGATCGTCGTAGGGTGCGAAGCCGGCAAACCAGGCGTGTGAGCGCTTGCGAATATTGTCTTCGGTCGGGCCTTTTTTGGGGTCCAGTCGCTCGAGATACTCGGCGGTGCCGGTCTTGCCCGCAATGTCGAGCCCGGAAACATCTTTGCGCGCGCAGGTGTCGATGCCGTCGGTGATCGACAGACGCATGCCTTCGCGAATCACGCGCAGATTTTCCTGCGACACCGGTAGCTTGCCGTTCTCCACCGGCGTGATCTCACGCACCAACTCGCCGTCGGGATCGATGATCTTCTCGACGATCTGCGGCTGGTAGAGCGTGCCGCCGTTGGCGATCGCCGCTGAGGCCACCGCAAGCTGGATCGGCGTGACCTGTAGGTTGCCCTGGCCGATCGTGGTGTTGTAAATATCGCCGATCGTCCAGGACTCTTGGCCGAACGCGCCGGGCTGCGCTTTCTTCCACGACTTCGACGGCACCACGCCGCGGTACTCGCCCGGCAGCGGAATGCCGGTGGGCCGCCCGAAGCCAAAGGCAAACGCCATATCGGCCAGCCTCTCACCGGTCTCGTCCCAGGCCGCGCGCTTCTCGTTGTCGGCCAGATTGCGCACAAACTCGGTGCCGCCGATCACCGACTGGAAGAAAACGTTTGACGAGACTTGAAGCGCCTGGCGCACCGTGATCCAGCCGTTGTCGCGGCGGATCGAGTTCGGGAAGCGCTGGTCGAAGCGCGGATCTTTCTCGTAGTAGGTGTTTTTAACGTCGATGTAGCCTGGGTCGCGAATCTGCGAGTCCGGCCCGATCGCGCCACCTTCGAGCGCCGCCGCCGCCGAGAACTGCTTCCAGGTCGAGCCGGGCGGGAACAAGCCTTGAATCGATTGGTTGATCGCCGGTGCCTGCTTCGGGTAGGGCGGATTGAAGATCGTGTCGACCTCTTGCTGCGTGCGGCGACGGTTGAAGATGTTGTTGTCGAACGCGGGCCAGCTGACCATCGACAGTACGCGTCCGGTCTTGACTTCCAGCGCAATCGCCACGCCCGCCTCGATCGGGAAATATTGCTGCTTATTGGCCTGGCCTTCCTTGGCCGGCGGCGGCGAGGTTTGGCGGCGGCGCTCAGACTCGTCGATCCATTTGCGCAGGATCTGCTCGGTCTGCTTTTGCAGCTCATAGTCGATCGTCAGCACCAGGTTGTTGCCCAGCCTGGTCGGGCGCATCTCGACGGGCTCCGAGACCAGCCGCTCCTGCGAGTCTACCTCGATCTTTTTCTCGCCGAGCTGGCCGCGCAGATCGGCCTCGTAGGCGTATTCCAGGCCATCCTTGCCGATGCGATCGGTCAGCAGATATTGAATGCCGCGATCAGGCTGCCGATCGATCTCGAACGGATCGAGACCGCACTGCTCGATCAGATCGACGCGCCGCTCCTCGACGGTGGTCGTGACGGTCTCGGTGTCGGTGATGTAGAGCGAGCTCCAGAAGCGATACGGGTTGTTCTGGATGATGCCGCACTGATCGATCGGGCCGACGTAGCCCAGCAGATGCGAGAGTGACATAATCTCGCTGCTCTTGGGATACGAGCGCTGATAGTTTTGCTCAACCTGCACGCCCGGCAGCCCCGGCGAGACGGATTTGTTTTCTTCGATGATCCGCCCGATCGCCAGGTCGCGCGTGGTGGTCAGCGGCACGGTCTCGTAAGCCGGCAGTCCCGCGTTAGCCAGCGTGCTCTCGATCGGCGAGTAAAATTCCAGCGTCGTGGAGTAGGTATGCGTCAGGTTGAAGGCCTCAACCGAGCGCGACAGCGGCACGGTGATCGTGAAGGCCTCGGTGATCGAGGGCGGCGGCGTGTTGAACGGCCCGGTCAGCTGCTCAATGTCCTGCTTGAGCCGCGGCTCGTAGGTCAGCTGCTCGCTCGGCGTGACAACCAGCGTACTCTGAAAATGCAGCAGATCGTCCAGCCAGGCGAACATTGCCAGGCGCTCAGGGCCGCGTACTTTGCCTGGCAGCTGGCTTGGCAAAATGCCGATCGTGTAGCTGGGCAGGCTTTCGGCCAGAATCGTCTTGCTGTCGCGGGCGAAGATCTCGCCGCGCAGCGGACGCTCATACACCGGACGCTCGGTATTGCCGCGCGCATCGGTCGACAGCGACGCGCCCTCACGGAATTGCAGCACCCACAGCTGGCTGACCAGCGAGGCGAAGACCAGCAGGACACACAGCCGAAAAACAACAAGACGACGCATAAAAACTTTAGGCCTCAACGGTCGGCTGGCCGCGCTTGTACAGGCGACGCAGCAGAGCAAACGTTGGAATGGCTAGAATTGTGTTGATGATTGCAGTCGGGAAGATCTCGACCAGCGTGTAGTGACGCCAGGGCAGCGGAAAGCCCTGGCTGAACAGCAGCAGCGACAAAATGCCGCCGTACAGCACCGAGGCCGCCAGCGTTACGCCAATCACCAGCAGCGGCTGCTCGCGGTCCAGCGGCTCCACTACGATCGCCACGCCAATCACGCAGATCAGCATCGCTAGCAGATGGCTGCCGATCGGCATCACGCCCAGCAAGTCCAGCGACAGGCCACCATAGATCGCCCAGCGTACGCCCGGAATCAATCCGCGCAGCACGGTCCAGCCAATCACGGCGATCAGCACCCAGTCGGCGCGAAAACGCCAGAAGGTCGGTGCGAGCGCGGTCTGGACCAGCGCCAGGCTCAGCAGCATCAGCGCGCGCAGGATCTGGCGCGCGATCCGCTGTTCTATTTTTGGCCGGTAATCACCCATATGTTCCGTACTCGGTCGGGATCGACAAACGGCTGCACTTCCGCCGTCTGGCTGTGGCCGGTCTGATCGACGCTGATGATCGTGCCGATCGGCACATCCGGCGGCACCTGCGCGATTGGCGTGTCGGTTGCCAGCGCTTTGCTGAGGCCGGCTGTGATGATGTACTGGCCGACTTCCAGCGGAATATCGCGGCTGACGTCGGTAAGCTTGATGCGGCTGCCGAGCTGCCACTGGCCCGCGATCAAGCCCTCGGCGGGCGTTTCGGTGCCAGCGGTGCGCGCGCTGATCGTCGAGCCGTAGTCGGTGATCAGCAGCACGTCGGCGGTCTGCGCATACACGCGATCGACCACGCCGATCAGCGCCGCCGGGCTGCCGCCTTCTTTGCTGACCACGGCCATGCCCGCCTCGATGCCGTCGACGTTGCCTTTGCTGATGCGAATGATGCGCCGGCCATTGTCGGTGCTGCCCTGAACCACCGTCGCGCTCAGCGTCTGCCAGCTATAGGTTTGGCGAATCTGAAGCTCTTGCTCCAGCAGGCCGATCTTGTTCTGGTAGGTCTTGAGGCGAATATTGTCTTCGCGGAGCGTGGCGATCTCGCGCTCAAGCTCGTCGATGCGCCGTTGCATCGTGCCCTGTCCCGTTACGCTGCCGATGGTTTCGCCGATGGTGATGCGTGTCTGTGTGAGTGTCTGCTCGATCGGCTGGAGCACGGCCTGGATCTGGCCTTTGGCTCCGTCGAGATGGCCCTGCTCATCCAGAATGATCAGGCCCAGCGCGATCGCGATCAGCAGCAGCAACAGCGTGACACGCCGACGGCTGAGCGTGGGAGAGCGGCGCTCATTCGGTGCATCGAAGGTAGTTCGCATGATCGATCGTCCAATACCAAAGCGGCACAGCCGTGCTGCAACCGCTGGCTAGTCTGTGTTAGCGCCGCCCAAGCCGGCTGTCGATCAGCCGCGTTCGGTTGTTGCCCTGGCTTTGCTCCAAAATCCGGTAGTACTTGGGATTGTCGAAGCCTTCGACCATCCGGCCCGCACCACGCGCCACGCAGCTTAGCGGATCGTCAGCGATATGCACGGGCATCTTGGTCTCGGCGGCGATGCGCTGAGCCAGGCCGTGTAGCAGCGCGCCACCACCGGCCAGCATAATGCCGTGCTCCATGATGTCGGCCACCAGCTCCGGCGGCGTTTCTTCCAGGGCGGTGCGCACTTCCTCGACGATCGATGTGACCGGGCCGGCCATGCCTTCGCGCAGCTCGACGCTGGAAACCTCGACCGCCTTGGGCAGCCCGGTCAGCAGATCGCGACCACGCAGCGTCACGGTGATCTCTTCGTCCAGCGGATAGGCCGAGCCTGCCGCGATCTTGGCTTTCTCGGCCATGCGCTCGCCGATCAGCAGGTTGTACTCACGCCGCGCGAACTGGATCACGGCCTCGTCGATCTCGTCGCCGGCGATGCGCAGCGAGTGGTTGACCACGATGCCGCCCAGCGAGATAATCGCGACCTCGGTGGTGCCGCCGCCAATGTCTACGATCATCGAGCCGATCGGCTCTTCGACGGGCAGCCCCGCGCCGATCGCCGCCGCCATCGGCTCCTCGACCACGAAGGCCTGGCGCGCACCGGCATTTTCGGCGGCGTCTTTGGCAGCGCGCTTCTCAACCTCGGTCACGCCCGACGGCACGCCGACAACCACACGTGGACGCGGCGATCCGGCCTTCTTGATGAAGTATTCCAGCATCTTCTCGACGACGTTGAAGTCGGCGATCACGCCGTCCTTGAGCGGGCGGACCGCGACGATACTGCTGGGCGTTTTGCCGACCATCGCTTTGGCATCCGCGCCAACGGTCAGCGGCTTTTTGGTGCGGCTATCCATCGCCACGACCGACGGCTCCGAGATGATGATCCCTTTGCCCCGCGCATAGACCAGCGTGTTGGCGGTGCCTAGATCTATTCCAAGGTCGCGGCTGAACGCGCCTAGCAATCCTGAAAACGGATTTGGCATTGTTAAACTTCGACTCCAGGTGTGATATGCATACTGGCAAGAAAGTTGCTGACGCACATACGACTTTGAGTGACTATGTCAACGACATATGTCAACGATTCGCGCCATTATAACATGGTCCCACGGGAAGCGGCTGATAGCCCGGTGGTATAATGCTCGCTCGATCTCGACTATGACTCTTGGATCTGGAGGCTTGACGTGTCTTTGGGAGAAGGAATCCGCGCCAGAGCTTTCCCCAGGCGAGCTGCGCGGCCCGCATGGATCGAGCGCGATTGGGCGCTGGTCGGGCTGGCTGTGCTGCATGTGCTCGCCTATTGTAGCTTTTTCGTGGTCATGCATCTGCGCAGCCGATCGTGGGCTCCGGGACAGGTGCTTGATCCGCTTGACGGATATTGGCGCTGGTTCTATCAAACGCTTTTTTCAGAAGAACAGGTGATGGCGTCTCGCCGGTCGATGGAGGCGGCGGCCCATCCGTTTTTGATGTTGGCAAGCGTGGCGTTGATCAGCGTGGTCTATCTGCTGCTGCTGCGGCTGTTTCGCCGCGCTCAGGAGCCGCCGCCCTTGCGCGTGCTGATGAGTTTGGCAGTGCTGGCGAGCATCCCGCTTTTCTTGCTGCCGAACCTGCTTTCCGGTGACGTGTATAGCTATATCGCGTTTGGCCGCGTGGCGGTGGTGCATGGCGGCAACCCGTTTATCGATCCGCCGTCGATGTTTGCGGTCGATCCGATCTACAAATGGGTGAACTGGAAGCAGGTTGCGTCGGTCTACGGGCCGGGCTGGATCTATCCCTCGATCATTCTGACGATCCTGGTCAACAGCTTCAACCAGCATGTGATCACCTACGTTTTGGCCTACAAGCTGCTGGCCTTTGCAATGCATCTGGTCAACGGCTGGCTGATCTGGAAGATCCTTGGCCAGTGGAAGCCGGAGCAACAGGGCTGGGGCACCGCGCTGTATCTGCTGAGCCCGCTGGCACTGATCGAGTTCGTCGGCAACGCCCACAACGACGTGCTGATGATCACCTTTATTCTGCTGGGCGTGCTCTTCCATCTGCGCGGCCACTGGTACTGGACGATCACGGCCTTCACGCTGGCGGTGCTGACCAAGTGGATCGCGCTGCCGCTGCTGCCGCTCTACGGCCTGGCGCTGCTGTGGGATGCCGGAAGCTGGCGTGAACGCGGCTGGAAGACGGCGGGCTCGCTGCTGATCTTTGCTAGCCTGTGCATCAGCCTGTACCGGCCCTACTGGGAAGGCAGCGATACGCTCAAGATCTTGTTTGATGCGCCGCCCCAGCAGCGGCTGATCAACTCGCTCGGCGATGTGATTGCCACCGAGGTGCAGTATGCGATGTGGCGCTACGGCGACTGGCCGCA
>JAFAYS010000385.1 GCA_019240175.1 Chloroflexota bacterium
CGTCACCTGCCCGCATTTCAACCCGCTCGATCCATCGTTTCAGGCCGATCCGTATCCCTTGTACGCCGAGCTGCGGCGCGACACGCCCGTTTTCTACAGCCCGCTGTACGACATGTGGGTGGTCACCCGCTACGCCGATGTGGCGCAGGTGATGAAGCAGACCGATGTATTCTCGTCGGTAGGCTCGCTCCAGGCCAACGTTGCCCTGCCGCCACTTGTCACAGCCGTGCTGGAAGAAAGCAGCCTTGGGCCAGCCGTGCTGATGGTCGAGAGCGATACGCCGGTGCATAGCCGCATGCGCAACGTCGTCAACAAAGCCTTTACGCCGCAGCGCATTGCCCAGCTTGAGCCGCAGATCCGCGCCATCACCGACGAGCTGATCGATAGCTTTGTCAACGACGGCCAGGCCGACCTGATGCCCCAGTTCGCCATCCCGCTGCCGGGCCGCGTGATCTGTCGACTGTTTGGCATTCCCGAGGAGGATTTTGGGCTGATCAAGCGCTGGTCCGACGACTTCATGGAGCTGCTCGGCGCGTCCGGTCCCGAGGAGCGGCTGATCGAAGCGGCCCATGGCTTTGTCGCCAGCCAGCAGTATTTTCTTGAGCAGATCCGGGAGCGCCAGCAGAACCCGCGCGAAGATCTGCTGACCGTGATGCTGCCGGCTGAGCTCGGCGGCAGTGCGGCGCTCAGCGTCTCCGAGGCGACGTACAACGCGATCGATTTTGTGGTCGCCGGCCACGAGACCACGACGCATAGCATCGCCAACGGCTTAGCGCACTTGTTTGCTAATCCTGATCAGCTGCACCAACTCGCTACACAGCCGGAGCTGATTCCCAACGCCGTCGAGGAGCTGCTGCGCATCGACACGTCGGTGCTGGGCCTGTTCCGCATCACCACGCGTGAGGCCGAGCTCGGCGGCGTGACGATCCCGGCCAAGGCGCGGATGTTTATCCTCTACAGCGCGGCCAACCACGACGAGACGCACTTTCCCAACCCGGATCAGCTGGATATTACGCGGCCCAACGCGCGCGAGCATTTGGCCTTTGCCCGCGGCATCCATACCTGTCTGGGCGCTCCGCTGGCGCGGCTTGAGCTGCGCATCGCTTTTGAGCGGCTGCTTCAGCGCTTGCCAAATCTGCGGCCCGCCGACGATGGCACGCGCTCGCAGCACTTCTTCATGCGCGGCTTCGAAACCTTCCCGGTCGCGTGGGATGTCGACAGCAGCGCCGCATAGCGAGGACCGATTCGGCAGTATAGTAATCCCACCGGCGAAAAACGCTGGTGGGATTTGATTCGTTATACAACACAGGGGGATGAAGATGCAGCCACGAATTACAGTGATCACGATCGGTGTGGACGACCTTGAGCGTGCGGTGCGGTTTTACCGCGACGGGCTAGGACTACCCACCGAAGGCATTGTCGGCACGGAGTTCGAGTATGGCGCGGTGGCCTTCTTCAAGCTACAGGCCGGCGTGCAGTTGGCGCTCTGGCCGCGCACGAGCATCGCCCACGACACCGGCCTGCCGGTCAGCGCGCCGAGCCCGACCGATCTCACGCTTGGCCACAACGTCGCCTCACGCGCCGAAGTCGACACAGTGATGCAGCAGGCCACACAGGCCGGCGCTGCCGTGGTGAAAGCCGCGCACGATACCTTCTGGGGCGGCTACTCCGGGTATTTCCAGGACCCCGACGGCCACCTCTGGGAAATAGCCTGGAATCCCGCGCTCGATCTTCCCGCCTAAGCCCGCAGCCGCGCGCTACCTGCCGTCGATCACATTTTCGGGGCCGATCTCGGACACACTGCGGCAGCCGGCCAGGCCCATCGTCAGATCGAAGTCGGCGATCAGATTACGCAGCACCGCCTCGACGCCGGCTGCACCCGCGATCGACAGCCCGTAGGCATAAGGCCGTCCCACGCACACGGCGGTCGCGCCCAACGCCAGCGCGCGGAAAGCATCAGCGCCGCCGTACACGCCGCTGTCGAGCAGCACCGGCACACGTCCGCCAACTGCTTCCGCGATCGGCGGGAGCGCCTCGATCGAGCTGATCGCGCCGTCCACCTGCCGCCCACCGTGGTTCGACACGATAATGCCGTCCATGCCCGCATCCACGGCGCGGCGCGCGTCGTCGGGGTGGAGAATACCTTTGAGTAGGATCGGCAGCCGTGTATGCTCGCGCAGAAACGGCAGCTCGGCCCAGCTGATCGAGGGCCGCGAGTAGATATTGACGAATTTTTGCACCGCCGCCAGCGCCTTGCCCGAAAGCAAGCCTTTCCAGAAGCCCTCGGGATAGGTTGCGGCCATCAGCATCAGCGCCTTGATCGAGGCTAGCGTGACCTTGCGGCGCGGTGGGGCTTCCTCAGGAACACCCAGCAGCTGTTGAAACACGGGGTCGGTGGTGTACTGCGCGATGCCCTTGCCGCGCAGAAACGGCAGATAGGCCAGATCCAGGTCGCGGGTGCGCCAGCCAAGCATAGTCGTGTCGAGCGTGACCACAATCGCGCTACAGCCAGATGCTTCGGCGCGACGCAAAAAGCTGATCACCAGATCATCGGATTTGCTCCAATAAAGCTGAAACCAGCGCGGGCTGCTGCCCATCGCCGCCGCGCAGCGCTCCATCGACACCGAGGCCTGGTTGGAGAAAATGAACGGGACGCGCAGCCTGGCAGCCGCGCGCGCCACTGCTAGATCGGCCTCGGGATGCGCCATCTCTAGCACGCCGATCGGTGCCAGCAAAAACGGCGTTGGCAAGCGCTGGCCCAGCAGCTCCACCGACAGATCGCGCTCGCCAACATCGCGCAGCACGCGCGGCACGATCCGCCAGCGCTCGAAGCCGGCTCGATTGCGCGCGATCGTTGTCTCGCGGCCCGCGCCCCCCGCCATGTACGCATAGCCTTCGCGGCTCATGTGCTTGCGCGCCGCCTGCTCCAACGCCGCAAAGCCGATCGGCACGATCGGACGGCTGCCCGCCACGCCATCCAGGTAGATCTCGCGCTGTCGCTGGAGCCCATTAATTGATTCGGTCGTCATAGCCCTCCCTTGCGCTCGCTCGATGATAACACGTTCCCAGGAAGGCTCGGCAGTTATTGCTCTGGCGCTGGCGGCT
>JAFAYS010000446.1 GCA_019240175.1 Chloroflexota bacterium
GGATTGCGCCGGTTGCGCGCAGTAATGATCGATGGGGGGCTCGCTCGAAGCCGCGTTTGATCGTGTCCGACCGCATAGTTTCGATCCTCCCTCGGCGGTAAACCGTGGGCAAAAAAGGTAGCGTCAGCAGCGCCTTTGCAGGCAGCTGAACGGATCGACATCAGAGCGTCAGTGCTGTGATCGGTACGCCGTCATGGCGCGAGTGATGGGAAGGAGCCGTCCGCGGCATTGTGGACAACAGGCGCGAGGATGCGGCTGTTTGTTCGGCTCTAGATTGTAGCTCCGGCGGCGCGACAGTGCGGGCCGGACGTTTCAGGTACTAAAAAACCCTTCCGCGTTTTGCGGAAGGGTTCGGGTTTCGTAGTCTTGGTTCGCGCTGCCTATTGCCTTCCGCACGCTAAATTGTCCTTGGTAATGACTACCAGGACTAGAAGGACTAGGCTAATAATAAAGTTTGGCGCGAAACGGTTCATAAAATCCTGTCGTTTGTTACTTGCGGGACACTTTACCACACGCATACAAAGGCTGTCAACCTCGATCCCGAAATTGGTCGCAGCCATTAGTCCTGAGTGCCTGTGGGTCAACGGAGCAGGCGCGGCGGGCAGTAAGCTCGCGCCGGAGATTCATGCATCTGCTATTTCTCGTAGTTAAGATCGAAGGCAATACCCCGCGCTACTTGCGATTCCCTGGCGGTTGGAAGGACAACAAGGAGGTTTCCTATGCGGAAACAAGCGCACCTGTGGCTGATCCTGACGGCGGCGGTAGCGGTGGCGATCTTTGGCACGGTCATGGCCGACAACGGCGGTCGTCCGTTTTCCACAACCTTGACGGGCGCGGCGGAGGTTCCAGGTCCCGGCGATCCTGACGGCATCGGCACGGCCTCGCTGCGGCTCAACTACGGCCAGGGCGAGGTCTGCTATGAGCTGGATGTGACCGGCATCGCGCCGGCGCGTGCCGCGCACATCCACGCCGGCACAGCGGATGTCGCGGGGCCGGTCGTGGTAAACTTTGCGCCGCCGACCAGTGGCTCGTCAAGCAGCTGTGCCAGCGCCGACCGCGATCTGATCAAGGCGATCATCCAACATCCGGAGCAGTACTACGTCAATGTTCATAACGCCGATTTCCCAGCTGGCGCGCTGCGCGGACAGCTCTCGAAGTAGTTTTGCGACACATTAACCAAACGGCTCGACCATGGTTTGTGGTCGAGCTGTTTTTGATCAGCGTTTATCAGCTGAAAGCAAGGAGTATGAGGGATGGCCGATAGTCTGGGTAAAGATCAGCTTATACAGCTCGTTGAGCGCATCCTCAGCGGTGAAGGCACCGAAGAGGAACTTGATGCCTGGGTTAGTCTGGTTGAGCAGAATGTTCCTGATCCGAATGTCTGGAATCTTCTTTTTTTTCCTCACATGTGCGGCCTGGGCGACAACCCAAGCGCCGAGGAAATTGTAGAGCGTGCTTTCGCCTACCGCCCGATCCTGCTTTAAAGCATCTCGCGCGATCTCACCAGCTGAACGGCTCGATCATGGTTTGTGGTCGAGCCGTTTCTGTTTCATGCTTCAAGGCTGGCGATCGCGCTACGCTCGCACAATCTCCTGCAACGTCCCGCTGTGGACATCATAGATTGCGCCGCTGATCGGAATGTCTTGCGGGATCAGCGGTGACTCGCGCAGGATCGCGACGTCGTCACGCACGCTTTGCTCAAGATCCGGGAAAGGCAGGAAATCGCGATCGCCGACGTCCACGCCCAGATCCTGCTGGATTTTCGCCGCCAGATCCGCATTGGTAAACGTGACCATGCCGCAATCGGTGTGGTGGATCACCACGATCTCGGTGGTGCCCAGCAAACGCTCGGAGATCACCAGCGAGCGGATCGCATCCTCGGAGGCGCGCCCACCCGCATTGCGGATCACATGCGCATCGCCCACATCCAGGCCCAAAAACTTCTCCGGGTGCAGCCGCGCGTCCATGCAGGTCAGCACCGCAATGTTCCGTGCCGGCGGCATCGGCAGGTTGCCGAGCTCAAACGCTTGGCTGTACGACTGGTTCGCCGTCAGAAAGTCATCAAATGTAGCCATGAGGCAACTCCCTATTATTTCATTAATGAAGAAGGTAATATAGTTCATCAACTTTGTCAACAATTAAGATGCCGCTTCATACCTTAATAGTTGCGGATGGGCTGCTTCCTACCTACACTACAATCTTCATCCTCGTCTTCGCGCATGGGATGTTGAAATTCGCCCAAAAAACGCGTTAGATTTGCTGCGGGCTGCGCGATAGATCTACATGCAACCGAAATCTGGAAGGATTTGAAGATGCTTGTTACGCAGCTTACCGATACAAGCGGCCTGCTCCCACTCTCAGCCGACGATCGCGGGCGGCTGGTGCGACTGTGCGCCTACCTGTCGGGCGACCGCGAGGTTGCGGAAGATCTGGCGCAGGAGACGCTGCTCGAAGCCTGGCGTCACGCCTACAAACTCCGCGACCCGAGCGGCTACATGGCCTGGCTCTCGGCGATCGCGCGCAATGTTTGCCTGCGCCACGCCCGCCGTCATGGTCGTGAGCTGGCGCATACCGCGCTGCCCACCGCCGAAGAGGTCGACGCGCTGCCCGACGTAGAGCAGCAGGCCGCCGACTTCGATCTTGAGATCGAGCTTGAGCGCGACGAGCTGGCCCGGCTGCTGGATCGGGCGTTGGCGCTGCTGCCCAACGACACACGTCAGGTGCTGATCGCGCGCTACGTGCAGGAAACGCCGGTCACCGAGGTGGCCGAGCAGATGGGCTTGAGCGAGGGCGCGGTCACGATGCGGCTCCAGCGCGGCAAGCTGGCGCTGCGACGCGTGCTGACCAACGATCTCCAGCAGGAAGCGGCCTCGTACGGGCTGGTCGATGCGGAACAGTGGCAGGAAACGCGGATCTGGTGTACCGACTGCGGGCAGCGGCGCTTGATCGGACGCTTCAATGCCGACGGCGGGAATGGCGAGTTCGCGCTGCGCTGCTCGACGTGCTCATCCGAGCCCGGCGTGTATTTCTCGCAGACTAGAATGCCGGGCCTGTTCAAGGGCGTCAAAGGCTACAAAGCAGCGCTCTCCCGCCTGCTGGATTGGAGCGATGCCTACTATCGGCAGGCGCTGATCGCACGTTCGGCACGCTGCGTACGCTGCGGCTGCGATAGCCCGATCGAGCTGACACTTGCGCGCTTTGGGCCGCCGTCGATGCAGGGTGTGCGTGGTGTCGACGCCGGCTGCCCGATCTGCAAGCTGACCAACTACGAATCTTTGAGCGGCATGGCGCTCTCGCTGCCCGAGAGCCGCACGTTCTGGAAAGCCAACCCGCGTATTCGCACGCTGCCGGAGCGCGAGATCGATGCCGGCGGCGAGCCCGGCCTGCTGCTGCGGATGGAAAGCGTCGACGGGCGGGCGCGCCTTGACACGCTGTTTGCTCGCGCTGACTATCGACTGATTGGCGTACACGGAGGCGGCAATGTCTAGCACACAGCCAACACAACGTCTGCCACTGTTCGCGCTGCTCAGCGCCAACGCGATCTCGCTGACCGGCAACGTCCTGACGATGATCGCGATCCCGTGGTTTGTGCTGCAAACGACCGGCAGTCCTTCCAAAACCGGATTGACGGCGTTTTTCACCGCGCTGCCTGCGATCATCGCTGGCATCTTTGGCGGCGCGATCATCGATCGGCTGGGCTACAAGCGCGCCTCGATCATCTCCGATCTCGCCAGTGGCCTGACGGTCGCGCTGATTCCGCTGCTCTACTACACGGTTGGCCTTGAGTTCTGGCAGCTGCTGGCGCTGGTTTTTCTGGGCGCGCTGCTCGACGCACCCGGCGCGACGGCGCGCTCGTCGCTGCTGCCGGATCTGGCCGAGCTGGCCGATATTCGCTTGGAGCGTGTCACCGCCTGGGACGATGGTATCAGCCGGGCCTCGCGGCTGCTTGGCGCTCCGCTGGCCGGCGTGCTGATCGTGCTGGTCGGGCCGGCGCAGGCGCTGTGGCTTGACGCCGCCTCGTTTATGTTGTCTGCGGCGCTGACCGCCTGGGCCGTGCCTGCCGCCAAGCGTGACGCCGACGAGTCGCCGCAGAACTATCTGGCCGATCTGCGCGAAGGCATCAGCTACATCCGCCACGACCGGCTGATCCTGGCGATCGTGATCTCGGTGATGATCACCAACTTTCTCGATGTGTCGCTCTCGTCGGTAGCGCTGCCGGTCTATGTCAAGGAGCTGTACGGCAGCGCGTTTGATCTTGGCCTGCTGATCGCGACTTTTGGCGGCGCGGCCTTCACCGGCGCGATGATCTTCAGCGCGATCGGCCATCGTCTGCCGCGCCGCCTGACCTTCGCAGTGTCGTTCATTATCGTCGGGCTGCGCTTCTGGGCGCTGGCGCTCTTCCCGCCCCTGCCGGTGCTGCTGGTGCTGCACGCGCTGACCGGCGTGGCTGCCGGAGCGCTCAACCCGATCCTGGCGACGGTCCAGTATGAGCGTATTCCTGCCACGATGCGGGCGCGCGTCTTCGGCACGATCACCGCCGGCGCGTTTCTCGGCATGCCGCTGGGCGTATTGATCACCGGCTACGCCCTGGAATGGGTTGGTTTGCGTCCGGTGCTGCTGACGCTGGGCACGCTGTATCTGATCACCACGCTTAGCCTCTTGATCAATCCTGCATTGCGCGAGATGGACCGGCAGCCCGAGCCGGACGCGCCGCTGGCCGAGGCGGTGTAAGCGATCTGGGCGTTGACGCGGGTGGCGGATGCTTTGTACAATAAACGGGAGATCGGAAGAGCG
>JAFAYS010000509.1 GCA_019240175.1 Chloroflexota bacterium
GCGCTGGCTGAGCTGCCGGTCGCCGCGATCTATGCCAGCCCACGATTGCGCACCCAGGCGACGGCCCAACCACTCGCGGCGCAGCTGGGCCTCTCGATCATCACTGCCGACGAGCTGCGCGAAAATGCATTTGGCAGCTGGGAAGGCATGAGTCGCGCGGAGGTGCTGAGCCACAGCCCCGAGTATGCGGCGCAGCTTCAGGCCTGGGAAAGCGATCCATCGATCGCGCCGCCCGGTGGCGAGAGCATCGCGGCGATGACTGAGCGCGTCGAAAGCTTCACGCAGAGCTTATGCGAGCAGCATCCTAATCAATCGATCGTGCTGGTCTCGCATGTGGGGCCGATCAAAGCGCTGATCGCCGTAACGCTGGGCGTCACGCCAGGAGCTGTGCAGCGAATGTTTCTCGATCCGGCGACGCTCAGCGTGATCGATTGGAGCGGCTCACAGCGCCTGCTGCGGCTCTTCAACAGCCATGCGCATCTCGGCTGGACCGCCGCGCGGTGGATGGAAAGCTAAGCCTGAGACAGGTGATGCTATTCACCTAAAATCCGCCAGCGCGACTGCTTTATCAGCCACGTATCAGCTTAACAAGGGCACGCCACATGCGCATTGTATGACCGTCATCCACAAGTGGCGGTCATTTTGTTATGCTTAGGAAACTCAAGGAGTATCCACATGCGCTATCTTTCGTCGCTCGGTATATGTTTGATTTTGCTCACCAGCTGTGGCTCGCCCTCAGGCCCGATCGCCCAGCAGCCCAGTCCTTCAACCCAGCAGCCCAGCCCGACCACCGCCACGGTTGAGCCGTCGCCGAGCCCATGGCCGAGCGCGGCTGCCACGCCAACCCTCGTCGCCACACAACCATCACCAACAGATCAGCCGTCGCCGACCGCCGCGCCAACCAGCGTGCCATCGCCGTCGCCGACGACAGCACCGGCGAGCGAGCGCGATATTACACTTGAAACACCCATCGCTGGTGCCAGCGTCAACAACTCGATCACGATCAAAGGCCAGACCAACTACTGGCCGTTCGAAGCCAATCTGACCGCACAGCTCAAAGACGCGTCCGGCAAGGTCCTGGCGATCATTCCGGTGACGGTGAACGCGCCCGACATCGGCCAGGGCGGCCCGTTTGAAGCCCAAATGACCTTTACGCCGCCGGCCCAGGCGCAGGAAGGCACGCTTGAGGTATTCGAGGCCAGCGCCAAAGACGGCTCGATCGTCGCGATCGAAACCGTGAAAGTACAGCTAAACGGTCAGCCTTCCAACACCACCGGCATCAAACTTGATGCGCCGGTCGAGGGCCAAGCGATCACGCTGCCGCTGCATGTTGCCTTTCGCGGCGCGCAGCCCAACGAGACCATGACCGGAAGGCTGCGGTTCGGCAACGGCGTGGTCTTGGAGCAGGAGATTCCGGTAGTCACCGGCGCGGATAATGTGGGCTACGCGGTTGCCAATATGGACTGGATGACCGAGAGCCAGCCGCCGTCGGTGCCGCCCGGCGTGAGCACCTTCGAGCTGGTTGGAGCGGACGGCGCGGTGCGACAAAGCGTAAACGTGCGCCTGCTGGACACCAACGAAAAACAGCGTGTCCAGGTTGCCTGGACCACACCCGACGGCAACGACTTCATCGTCTTTACGCAAGAAGTCCCGCGCTCGCCGCAGATCGCGACAGCAGCCCTGAACGAGCTGCTGCAAGGTCCGCCCGACGGTAATCTGGCTGGTGCCGTAACCGCGCTGCCGACGGTCAAAGATATTGTGACCTTTCCTGGACGGCAGCCCGACTGGGGCTATGAGGTCAAGCTGATCAAGCTGACGATTACTAATGGCGTCGCGACCGCCAACTTCTCGAAAGAAATGCGTGCATACGGCGGCGGCTCGGCGCGCGTGCAGACGATGCGCCAGCAGATCGAGCGCACGCTCAAGCAGTTTCCATCGGTGCAGAGCGTCGTGATCCAGATCGAAGGCCAGCCCGACGCGCTTCAGCCCTAAACGCAGCTTCCACGACGAGCGAGCAGGACACAGTGTGTCCTGTTCGCTTGTTTAAAGCTAGGCTACTTGCGGCCCTCGATGTCGGCACGAAACGACTGGGACGCTTCCCAGGCTTTGGCATCGCTGCCCGAGAGCAGCGTGCCAATCACACGCTTTTGATTGGCGTTCAGCGCCTCCGGCCCGACCGGATTCGCCGCCATATCGACGGAGTCGAAGGGCGCGGCAAGATATTCGTCATACAAATCACGGCCCGGCGTACGGCGCGTGTACTGCAGCTTGAAGATCTGTAGGCCGCCGAAATGCTCGCCAACCTCATGCACAAACTGCACGGCGACCACAGCCGCTCCCTGCGGCGGGTTGATCTCTTGTTGGTACGGCCCGACCTTTTTGCCACCGGGCGGGAACAGGTGATGCTGTAGG
>JAFAYS010000515.1 GCA_019240175.1 Chloroflexota bacterium
TGAGCAGCGATTGCTCAGCGCGTAGAAGCTGCCGTCGACGTTGTACAGCGCGATCTGCTCGCCGTTTACTACTACCAGCTTGGACTCGCCTGCCGGAACTTCGCTGACCTTGCAGACCGGCACGAACTCGCCAACGCGTGCAGGAGCGGCTACCGGCGCGCTCGTCGCGACCGGCTGCGCTTCCACGGCAGGCGTCGGCTGTGTGCTGGCGCTGGTGCCGCCGTCGAGCGAGTCGAGCATGCCGCGCGCGCTGGTGGCGATGCACGGGATCAGCGGTGTGTCGCGCAGCGTGTAGCTGCTGGCCTGGGTTTCGCGCAGCTCCTGCACCAGATCCAGGAAGCGCGACGGCACGTCGGTCTCGAAGGCGACCACAAACTCTTGATCGTCGAGGCCGTAGGAGTAGGTTGTGTTGAGCTTGACATCGGGATATTTGCGCCCGACGCGAATATGCTCGTCCATCAGGCGCTGGCGCTCTTCGGGAGCCAGGGCGTACCAGGCGCGCGTTTTGACAAAAGGATAGACAAAGAGATATTTGCTCTCGCCCGGCACGATGATGTCGCGGCGCTTGGCTTCTTCTTCGGTGGCGTACTTGTCCACGTACATCGAGCGCTTGGTCATGGCCAGGAACGAGTGCGGCACCGACAGGTAGCGCCCGAGCGGCGTGGCCAGCAGCTCGCCGTGCAGTTCGGTAAAATCTTCCAGCCGCTCACTCACCAGCCACAGGCCGATCTCGGCATCGCCGCGTAGCCCGACCAGCGTGTACGGTCGCAGCACGATCTCGCTGGCCCAGCGCTTGACCACGGCCTCAAACTCTTGCTTGCCACGCTCGCGCTCGATCGCGGGCAGTGCGCGCCAGGCCGGATCGATCTTGAAGAATGACCACTTGACGAATTGTCGTCGCGCGGTGGTTTCCATTTAATAAACTCCTTCAGGAGAAGAACAAAGGAACAAACGAACAAAGGAACAAAGAAGCTCGAATGATAATTTGTTCTTTTGTTTCCTTGTTCTTTTGTTTTTATTTAGTCAGCTTTCTGGCTAATTTCAGCGTCTTCAGAAACGTCTATACCGAATTTCTCGGTGGCCTCGAGAATGCGCTTGCGCGCTCGCTCTTGGGCCGCCTTGCTGCCAAAGTTGGTGCGCGGATAGCGCGCGATCGCGTTGCGGGCATGATCCTCGTCGTGGATCGGCAGATGTCGCCCGCCGTCCTTGTCGATGTAGGCAAAGGCGCTGTCGGGCAAGTCGTCACGCTCTTTTTCCGAGAGTGTCGCCACGTTCGACCTCCATGTCTAACAAATGCCACCAGCGATCGCGTCCGGCACTGTACCTTACGCAACCTGCTCGGTCGCGGACTGCTCTAGATAAAAGTTGTGGTCGTACAGATCGTTGAGCCGGGCCATGTCGTCAGCCGTCAGATCGGGCTTGTCCGAGGCGGCGGCAAACTCTTCAAGCTGCTCGATGTTGTAGATGTTGGGCAGCGCGATGGCGCACATCGGCGTCTGCCAGATGAACTTGAGCGCCGCCTGGCCAATCGTGAGGCCGCGATCTTCATGCACAAAGGCCAGCTTTTCGACCTTTTGCAGGCCGCCCGTAAGCCACTCTTTGGGCCGGTGCTGCCGGTGATCGTTTTTGTCGAAGGTGGTCTCGCTGGTGTACTTGCCTTCCAGCATGCCGCTTGAGTGCGGCACGCGCACCAGCAGCGCCACGCCTTCTTCCTGCGCCACGCGTGACAGTTCGCGTCCCGGCTCTTGCTCAAGCATGTTGTAGATCATATGCAGGCCGCTGATCTTGCGCGTGCGCATGGCCTGAATGCCCTCGTCGCGCCAGCCGATCTTGGGGCCGAGCGCCACGCCATACGATCGCAGCTTGCCCTCTTCTTTCAGGCGTTCCAAGGTTTCCCACAGCACATCATTCTCGATCGCGTCCATCTTGGTGTTATGCGCCTGCCAGAAGTCGATGTAGTCGGTGTTGAGGCGCTTGAGGCTTTGCTCGACGCTGAAGCGGATAAACTCGGGCCGCCAGTCCTGGGGCCGCTCCTGCTGGCCGCGGCGCTCTTTGTGCTCGTACCAGTTGTAGCCGCCCTTGGTCGCGATCACAATCTTGTCGCGCACATCGCCCAGCGCCTCGGCGACGATCTCCTCGCCAAAGCCATCGCCGTAGGTGTCGGCGGTATCGAAGAACGTCACGCCCAGGTCGTAGGCCCGGCGCATCAGATCCAGGCCAACCTGCTTATCCTTGACGCCCCACCAGGTCGTCCCGACGGTCCAAACGCCGAAGCCGAGCTGTGATACGTGTAAGTCTGTCGTGCCAAAAGGTACGTAGCGCATAAATACTCCTTGAGTGGAACAAAAGAACAAGCGAACAAGGGAACAAAAATAACGATCTTACGCTTTGTTCTTTTGTTCTTTTGCTCCTTTGTTCTATACGTTTGTTAGCTGTTCGTTCTCGACAATTGCCCGCACCGCCGCGACCTGCCGCGCGTACTCGTCGTCGCTGAGCGCTGGCGTCATGCCTGCCAGCGCGATCGGCTCGGCCAGATCGATCCACGATTTGCAGCCGCCATACTCGGCGCGATACGGGATCACATGCTCCTGCGGTAGCTTGTAGACGCGCAGCAGCAGCACGTAGAGCGGAAAGCGTGGCTTCCAGCCGAAGCGCTCGGCGGCGAACTGCTCGTTCCAGATGTGATGCGGCAGCAGGCCTTCGACGGTTTCTTTTTCGCTGATCTGGAAAATATCGGTGATGCTAGCCCACGCGCCAATGCGTACGGTCTCGGGATGCCAGCCCGACGGCACCGGCTGCACGAGTTCGCTGTAGTGCGGCTTGAGCAGATGCGGCTGCTGGTGCTCGTAGGTCGGGTAGAGCAGCACGTCGTCATGGGCGACGCGAAAATGCTTGCCTTCTTCACGGATGCCGCCCTTGCGCAGCAGCACGATCGTTTCGCCGCGCTCTAGCGCATCGGTGGCGACGGCCCATTCTTTCAACGCATGAATCGCTGTTGTCATTATCGTTACCTGCTCTCGCGCAGCCATTGCGCAGCTTCTTTAGCGTAATAGGTCAGAATCAGATCCGCGCCCGCTCGCTTGATCGACAGCAAGCTTTCCAGCGCAACCTGCCGCTCATCGATCCAGCCGTTCTGCGCTGCGGCCTTGATCATCGCGTACTCGCCGGAAACGTGGTACGCGGCGGTCGGCAGCTCGAACTGCTGGCGTACCTGGGCCAGAATGTCGAGATAGGGCATCGCCGGCTTGACCATCACGAGATCCGCGCCCTCGGCCACGTCGAGCGCAACCTCGCGCAGCGCCTCGCGCGCATTGGCCGGGTCCAT
>JAFAYS010000604.1 GCA_019240175.1 Chloroflexota bacterium
GAACGCGATAAAGTTCAACATGATCGTCGTGATGACTTCGTGCGCGCCGGTTTTCGCGCGCAGATAGCCGGGAATCGCGCCCCACAGGCCGCCGGTGATCGCGCCGGCCAGCAGCGCCAGCGGCAGATGAATAATCGTCGGCAGTCCGGTGACCGCGAAGCCAACTGTGACAGCGCCCAGCGCGCCGATAAAGAGTTGGCCCTCAGCGCCGATGTTGAACAGGCCGCACTTGAAGGCAAAGGCTACCGCCAGACCGGCCAGAATATACGGCGTGGCCTCGACCAGCGTGTTGGCGATCGCCGCCCGCGAGCCGAACGCGCCCATGAACAGGCCACGGTAGGCCGCGATCACGACTTCCAGGCGGCTGCCGCGATCCGAGGGAGCCGAAAACCAGATGATGATCGCGCCAATGATTAGCGCCGTAAGAATCGCCAGCAGCGGAACCACCGCGCCACGTACAAACGCGGCAAGCCAGTTGCGCCGTGGGGCTAGCGGGGCGTTAATCTGGACGGCCATCTGGGTTCTCCTGTGTGATACCGGCCATCAACAAACCAAGACGCTCGCGGGTCGCCTCGGCTCGTGGTAGCAGGGCAAGAATAGTTCCTTTATACATCACGGCGATGCGATCCGACAGCGCCAGCACTTCGTCAAGCTCCGCCGAGACCAGCAGCACCGCTACGCCCTCATCGCGCTGTTGAATAATCGAGCGGTGGATGAACTCGATCGAGCCGACGTCGATGCCGCGCGTGGGCTGCGACGCCACCAGCAGCTTGATCTGCCGACTAAACTCGCGCGCGACGATGATTTTCTGCTGGTTGCCGCCCGAGAGCGAGCCGGCGGAGGTCCAGATCGACGGCGTGCGAATATCGAACTGCTTGACCAGCCTGCGCGCCTGCTCCTCGATCTGCGATCCGATGATGCGAATGCCGCGCGCGAAAGGCGAGCGATAGTAGCTTGAAAGCACCAGATTGTCGGCGATTGGATACGACAGCACCAGCCCGGTGCCTTTGCGATCTTCGGGAATATAGGCCACGCCCATCTCGGTGATCGCGCGGGGTGTCGCCGCTGTGATCGTCTGATTGTCGAGGCTGATCGCGCCGCTGACGATCTCGCGCAGCCCGTTGATCGCCTCCACCAGCTCGGTCTGTCCGTTGCCCTGCACGCCCGCGATACCCAACACCTCGCCCGCACACACCTCAAGCGACACCTGATTCACCGCGACCTGCGCCCGATCATCCAGCACAACCAGATCATCGATTTTCAACACGGCCTTGCCAGGCTGCGCCGGCGTCTTCTCGACGGTCAGCACCACATCGCGTCCGACCATCATCGAGGCCAGCGAAACCTCGGTCGCCTGCTCCGGCAGCGCGTCGCCTACGACTTTGCCGCGACGCAGCACCGTGATGCGATCGGCGATGCTCAGCACTTCTTTAAGCTTGTGCGAGATGAAAATGATCGACTTGCCGGCCTCGACCAGCGAGCGCATCACGCGAAACAGGTCTTCGGCCTCCTGCGGCGTGAGCACGGCGGTCGGCTCGTCCAGGATCAGAATGTCGGCTTTGCGGTAGAGCGCCTTGAGGATCTCGACGCGCTGCTGGACGCCGACCGGCAGATCTTGCACCAGCACATCCGGCGGCACATGCAGGCCGTACTCCTTGGCGAGCCGGCTGATCCGCTCGTTGGCGGCGCGCTCATCCAGCAGCGGCCCGCTGACGATTTCGGTGCCGAGCATGATATTTTCGGCGGCGGTCAGCGTTTCGACCAGCGCATACTCCTGATGCACCATGCCCAGGCCCAGCCGGATCGCATCGGCTGAGTTGCGGATCGTCACGGCCTGACCATTGATCAGGATCTCGCCCTCGTCCGGCGCGTACAGCCCATACAGAATATTCATCAGTGTGGACTTGCCGGCACCATTTTCTCCGAGGAATGCGTGGATCTCGCCTTTTTCGAGGGTGAACGAAATATGATCGTTGGCGAGCACGCCTGGAAACTGTTTGGTGATATTGCGAACTTCGAGTGCAGGTGGCTGTTGCACGTATGGCTCCCCTCAGCGGCACACGGTTGCGTAGCCTTTATTGTAGCTTAAGTTGGATAGCGTGCGTAAACAAAAAAGGACGTTTGCACGCCCTTTTTTGTTTGATTATGGTGAAGCGAGAGTTACTGCACTTCGACGTTGGTCTGGATCGTGCCGTCGGCCAGGCCCTGCTTAACCTCGTCGACTTTGGCCTTGATCTCAGGCGTGATCGCGCTGGCAGCATCATGGCCCTCGGCGTAGTCAACACCGCCATTAGCGGCGTCGCCGACGTACTGCTCGCTGCTGAAGTTGCCGTCGACAATCGACTTGATCGTGTCGAACACCGCGTTGTCGACGCGCTTGATCGCGCTGGTCACCAGGCGGTCAGCACCCTCGCCCGAGCCCTGGCGGAACGTGGTGTTGTACTCGTCCTGGTCCACGCCGATCACGTACGCGCCACCCTGGGCCGCAGCCTGGATCGCGCCCGAGCCGGTCTGACCGCCGGCACCGAAGATCACGTCCGCGCCCTCGGCGATCTGCGAGCGAGCGGCCTCGCCGCCGGCTGCCGGATCGGTGAAGCTAGGCAGATACACCTGGCGCACGTTGATGTCGGCCTTCTGCGCCTTCGCGCCGGCCTCGTAGCCCTTCACAAAGCGCTGCACCGCCGGAACCTGCTCCACACCGCCGACCACGCCGATGGTGTTGGTCTGCGACAATAGTGCGGCCATCGTACCGACGATATAGCCAGCCTGGTCTTCCTTGAAGAGCAGCGGCTTCACGTTGCTTGGTGCATCCGGCGGAGCGGCGTCGACGATCGCGAAGTTAACATCGGGATAGCGCGTCGCAATCGCCTTGATCGCATCGCCCATCAAGAAGCCGACGCCGATCACCAGGTCGTAGTCCTGCGAAGCAAACTGATCCAGGTTCTTCTCGTAGTCGGTCGGCTGCTGGGTCTCGATGTAGTCGATCTGCACACCCAGCTCGGTCTCGGCGCGCTGCAAGCCTTCGAAGGCAAACTGGTTAAAGGTGCCGTCGTTGATCTTGCCCACGTCCGTCACCAGCGCAACACGAATGTCGCCGGCGTTGCCAGTCGCGGTGCCTTCTGTAGCGGGCGAGGTCGCCTCAGCAGCAGCCGTCGTGGTCTCGGCAGCCGTAGTTGCAGCAGTGGTTGCGGTCTCAGCCGGAGCGCTTTCTGTAACAATCGGTGAGGGGCTCGCGTCGGTGCCAGCCGGAGAAGCTGAGGCTGCCGGGGAGCTGGTAGTTGTGGTGCCAGTGGTGTCGCCGCCGCCGCACGCCGCCAGAATTGGCAGCAGCAGGACTAGCATCAGGATGCTGTACAGCGATTTACGCATACAATGAGCCTCCGTAGAGATATTCAAGGCTGAACGTTTTCAGCCTTGGTCATTATAGCATAAAGGTTTTGGCCCATTCCAGACAGCTGGGCTATTGCGCATGCATCACGCTAGCGGATCAGCGATTCGATCTTATCCACCGCGTCCGCCGCAACACTCATATGGATTACATCGCCTTCTTCGAGTGTTGTGCCCTGGCTCGGCACAAAGGCGCGGCCAGCACGCACGACGGCGAAAACATTGATCGAGCCGCTGTAGATCAGGTCGCGCACTGGTCGTCCCGCGATCGGGCCGGTGATACGCGCCTGCATCACCTGAACTTCGCCGTTGCCCAGCTCTTGCGAGCCATGCAGATCACTGTTGAGCAGCATACGCTTGATCTTATGCGCGCCCCACGCGGTCGAGCTGATCGTGCGAATGCCCAGCCGCCGGTAGATTTGCTCGCGCTGGGGGTCGTAGATGCGCGCGATCACAATCGGTACCCGAAACGTATCACGGGCGACCGTCGCGGCGATAAAGTTGGAGTTGTCGCCGCTGGTGACGGCCGCAAAGCCATCCGCGCGCTC
>JAFAYS010000645.1 GCA_019240175.1 Chloroflexota bacterium
GGCAGCCAGAACGAGACCACCATCGAAGGTTTGGCGCGACGGGTGATCGAGCTAGCTGAGAGTCGATCCAGCGTGGTCTTTGTGCCCTACGATCAGGCCTATGAGGCAGGCTTCGAGGATATGCGCCGGCGCGTTCCCAGCACCGAGAAACTACAGCGCCTGACCGGCTCTACGCCCACCTTCGATCTCGACAGCATCTTAGAAGCTGTGATCGCCTTCGAGCGTACGCAGTCAGGCATCTGAGCGCGCAAACAGGTTATGAGGAAGAACTTACGCCCGCGCTTTTGAGCGACTGAGCACATCGCCGATCGTTTCCAGCAGCAGCACCGGCTGAACCGGCTTTTCGAGCACGGTATATTTGCGCTCCTGAAGCAGCAGCGACCAGCGTCGCAGCGCCTGTGTATCCGCCGAGCACACGATCACCGGAATCTGCTGCGTCATCGGATCAAGCTCCAGCAGGCCAAGCACCATCCCGCCGGCATCCGGCGTTTCCAGACGCAGATCTAGAAGAATAATGTCGGGTAGAGTTTGGCGAATAAGGGCGTGAGCTTTTTGGCCGTTCGTGCAAGTAATAACCCGGTAGCCTTCCTCCGAGAGCAGCAGCTCTAACATCTGGATCAGACCGAGATCATCTTCAATAATCGCAATCGTAGGGGATGCCACGATCCACCTTTCTCCAAGAGAATACGCCCTGCGGCGCTATCATCAACAATCGTAGAATCAGGAGCCAAGGAGCAGGACCTTGACAAATAAAGTGTAGCCGCAACACTGTGCCGCGAGTTAAAGTTTGTATAAGGTCTACGGTAGTAGTATACCCACACGCCATGGTCGATGCAAGCATGTGGAAATTATCACGAATCGGTCGCTGCTCCGTCGCTAGGTGTTATACGCATACTCACCATTGGAAGATCTCGCGCTACGCAAGCCCACGCCTCAGCTTAAATGTCGCGCTGAATCCATCACATACTGGTGGCAGCCTAAAGCTGATCCTTGCTTCTTTCCCCTTCAAACATGCTCTTCACGTGCCTGCATCGGGTGAATTTTAAGAAATTTTTTAGATTTGAGCGCGTTTTTTCAGCCTCTGTTGAGATCCTCAGGCTACACTTGAACTTCAAAGCAGCTACTCCCCCGCTTGGCCGCCACACGGCATCTTTCCAGCCAGGCGCTGCTAGCCGATCGTTTGGCAGCGGTTGATTGATCAGTTGCACAGCGCTTTCGTCGTCGGCTCCGATCGTTTTTTACAGCAGTGCCCGGAACGCTGACCCGAGCATTACTCGTCGGCGATCAAGCTTACATGTAAAGCGACCTGACAAACTCATCTGCGCGAAGAGCTGTTAGCTGAAGCAGCAGGACATGCCTGTAAACGTCCACGCAACACGCTCTCCGGCGCTCGCTTCACAAAGGAGGGTCGAATATACGCTAGTTCCCAATGATTAGAGGCCTACAGCGAGTAACACTCGCTCGGGGGCGCAGCGTATCACGCTGACTACTGCTGCGCCCCCGGCCTGTTGTAATGAGCAGGCCCTCACCCCACGAACCCCCTTTCTCCCACTGCCGTAGGCGCGGGGGAATTCTTGTATCTCCTTTGTTCTTCATTCTCCGTTCTTTGTTCTTTGTTCTGTGTTCTCTGGTTCTTTGTTCTTCTTTTAGTACTTTTTGCCCGTTCCTACCCACGGCAAGTCCTGCTCATTTTTCCCGAATTAGCACAAGCGCCGATCCACTGCTACAAGATTGTCAACACGATAGATCCGCTTCCCAGGCCGCTCTAAGCACGATCGACAAATTCAAGGCACTTTCCTTGCAAGAGCCTGATTCACGACAGAGAGTCGTAAAACGACGCTAGCGGCCTGAAAGAGAGCGAGGGATTTATTGACACAACTGGTACACTGAGATTACTCAGGTTCTCCCCCCACTCCCCCATGAGTAGCACACCCCCCTTTTCGTTGTTCGATTCAGCGACCATGTTGTCGTGGTGGCATACGCTGTAGCTGTCGAGCCAGGCACCAAGCCTTGCTCTGCGGATAGATAGTTGCAGCAGCATGCAGACCACAGCCTTGCCGTACGGATCGGACGCAACCAGCAACGGGAGGTATCTGTATGAAGCAGGCTCGTCAACTCATGACATTGGAGCGCCAGGCCGGTGCTACTCCGAGCCAGAACCAGGATCGACGCGCGGCGCATAGCGTCACGCAGCTCTCCCAGCCGCTCCTGGCATCGCTCTGCAATCGTCTGACCCGCGCGATCGCCGCGCGCGATCATGTTGGCGCGGGACAAACGCGAGGCACGCTCGCTCGTCTGTCGTTGAAGCATCACGGACGGCTGAGCATCGCGCAAAGAGCCTATCATCGTACGATGGCACTGGGGGCGGATGCATAATCAGGTCTGCTACGGCGCAGATACAATTCTTGGCTGGTGCAACGGCGCGCCGGCTTGAAGATCCCGATCAGCTGATCGGGATTTTTGCTTTCTAGCTATGAGGGCTCATACCACCGCAGCGCTTGATACTGCGTTGACAATCCGAACATATGTTTGGTAATCTCAAGACCGATCATGTAACACATGGAGGTCTCCTGATGCAGCTACTGCGCACGATTCCTGCGCTTCCCGTCAAGGCGATTGCTCAAAGCGTGCCGTTCTATCGCGATCTGCTCGGCTTCACGTTGATCCATCAGGACGACGGCATGGCTATCTTTCGGCGCGACGATGTCGAGATCCATCTGTGGGAAGCCAGCGATGAAAGCTGGCAGACGCGCGGTGGCGACACACCCGTCGTCTCAGGCGGCGAGTCCTTCATCGCCGGTACTGCCAGCTGCCGGATCGAAGTGCGTGGCGTCGACAACCTGCATCAAGTTATTACGCCGCTCAAGATCATTCACCCCAATGCGCCGCTCAGCGATCAGCCGTGGGGCACGCGCGAGTTTGCCGTGCTCGACCCGGACAATAATCTGATCACCTTTTTTGAGCGGTTGTGAGATACTAGCGGCGAGGCATTTCAACCAGCGCACGCATTCGGCGCTTCCTCGTGCCAGGCGCGTGCTGCTGATGTCGAATCTGTCGACGTATCTGCTTGGAGGCTATCGCATGGACCCGATCGTGATCCTGCTGGCGCTCGGTGCGCTGCTCGTGATTGGCTTTGTCTTGTTCACCGTTTTTCGCCGGTGGGGCACCATGTCCGCAGCGCCAACAACAACCTCGCTGGGGCAGATTCCACCTGAGCTAGACGGCGACGAAGAGATCCGGCAACTCGTGGCGCACGGCAACAAGATCCAGGCGATCAAACGGGTGCGCGAGCTGACCGGCCTGGGCTTGAAAGAGGCCAAAGACTACGTCGATCGGCTGCCAGCGGGATCGCCGCTTGCGTATGCAGCGCCTCAGCCGGCGGTGTCGGTTCCAGACGCCGCGTTAGAGCAAGAGGTCCGACAGTTGCTCATGCGCAGCCAAAAGATCCAGGCCGTCAAGCGGGTGCGCGAGCTGACCGGTCTGGGCTTGAAAGAATCCAAAGATTATGTCGACGACGTGGAGCGACGCAGCAAGCAGATGATGTGAGCCGTCGAAGTTGCTAAGCAGCTTATCCAATCAACAAAAAGCCCGATGCCTCCGCTACTGAAATAGCGGAGGCATCGAACTGTGAGGGTGGAATGAGCTACAGAACGTACAGCCTCGGGCTGTATCGGCTTTCTACGCCATCGGCTCGACCACGCGCTCGTTGAGCACGGGCTGGGCCGATTCGATCATGCCGCGACCGAGCAGATACGCCACCGATGCCTGGATATGCGGAGCGCCAAAGCTGGGGCAAACGATCGAGCTATTGGCCAGGCCATCGATCATGTTCTGGATACCGAACTGCGGCATCTGGAGGTAGTTAACCCAGGCGTCCTCAGTCGGCATCGCGTCGAGGAACGACAGCAGCGGATACAGCACATTGTCGTCCTCGCTCTGGGCGATCGCATGGAGATCGGCGAGCCACTCGGTGTAGGGCTGGATCGTGACCGGGTAGCCCATGTTGCGCAGCGCCTGCGCCAGCGCCCGGAAATCGGTCCACTCAGGATTGAGCACGTGGACGATCTGGCCGAGTGTTTCGCGCTGCAGCGACAGGTGAACGATCGTCTGGGCCACGAAATCGACGGGCGCGAAGTTCTCGACCATGTTGAGCTCGGGAGCGCTGCCCATCTGGAGCCAGCCCATCAACAGCCGCGAGATGAAATCGTCGGTGTTGCACGCGCCGGTGACGCTGTGGCCGGTGATGCGTCCGGGGCGGTAGATCGAGACCGGCAGGCCGCGCTCTTTGGCAGCCATCACCAGATGCTCGGCCACCCACTTGGTCTGGACGTAGCCGCTGTCGATGCTATCGATCGCGCCGAGGGTTGCGCGCTCGTGGACGATGCCGTCGCGGCTGCGGGCTGCGGTGGTGGCCGTGGCAATCGTCGAAACGTAGTGCAGCGGCTTCATCTTGCCCTGGCAGGCCAGCCGGATCACTTCCTGCGTGCCCAGCACGTTGGCGGCTTTGAGCGCCGCGTAGGGATAGATAAAGCTGACCATTGCGCCGCTGTGATAGATGCCGTCGACCGTGTTGGCCAGCGCGGCGAACTCGCACTCGGACAGGCCCAGCAGCGGACGGCTGAGATCACCCAGCACCGGCACGATCCGCTCGCTCATCGCCTCGTCCCACAGCTGATACTGCTCCAGGATCGCGCGCAGCCGCTGCATACCCTGCTGGTTATTCTTGGCCCGCACCAGGCAGTAGATGTCGGCGTTGGTGACGTGGAGCAGATCGTGGAGCATGAACGCGCCCAGGAAGCCGGTTGCGCCGGTCAGGAAGAGCGCCTTGGGAGCGGCGGTGAACCAGTCTTCGCGCGGCATGGGCCGGATCGAGAAGTCCAGCGCGGTATCGGCAATCATCTCGATCAGCGGGTCGCAGATCTGAGCGATCGAGCAGCGCTGCTGTGCGGCCTCGATGGCCTGCGCACAGCCGGCAACCGTCGGCGATGAGAAGAGGTCGCGCAGCGGCAGGTCCAGACCAAAGGTCGCCTTGATCTGCGCGGTCAGGCGGATTGCCAGCAGCGAGTGGCCGCCCAGAGCGAAGAAGTGGTCGTCGATGCTCACGCGGTCGAGGCCAAACAGATCGGCCCAGACCTGAGCAAGCTGCGCCTCAAGCGGCGTGCGCGGCGCAACAATCTCGCGCTTGGTCTCGCGATTGGCCGACGTGGGAGCCGGCAGCGCGCGGCGATCGACTTTGCTGTTGGGCGTGAGCGGCATGGCAGCCAGCATGACCACCGCCGACGGTACCATGTACTCGGGCAGCTTGTCGCGCAGGAATTCCAGCAGATCGGCACTGGTCACGTCGGCGTGATGCGCGGCGACCACATAGGCGACCACACGCTTGTCGCCTGGGGTATCTTCGCGCACAATCACCACACACTCGCCAACGCCGTGATGCTGCGCCAGCAAGGTCTCGATCTCGCCGAGCTCGATGCGGAAGCCGCGCACCTTGACCTGGTGGTCGATGCGGCCCATGAAGGCGATGTCGCCGTTGCTCAGGTAGCGCGCCAGGTCGCCGGTCTTGTACAGCCGCGCGCCCGGCGTCGTGCTGAACGGGTCGGCAATAAACTTCTCGGCGGTCGGCTCGGGCCGGTTGAGGTAGCCGCGCGCCACACAGTCGCCGCCGATGTACAGCTCGCCCGGAATACCGACCGGCGTCGGGCACAGGTGCTGATCCAGCACATACATCTGCGAGTTGTGGCTCGGGCGGCCGATCGGCGGCAGCGCGCCCCAGGC
>JAFAYS010000767.1 GCA_019240175.1 Chloroflexota bacterium
AACTGAATGCGCGAAAAGCGGCAGTCGACCACGTCCGAGAGCGTGCGTACCAGCGTGGTCTTGGCCAGGCCGGGCACGCCTTCCAGCAGCGCGTTACCACCCGCCAGCATCGTGACCAGCGTCAAGCGAATCAGCTGGCGCTGCCCAACGATCACCTTGCTGACCTCAGCTTCGATCGCGGTTGCAGCAGCGCGAAATTGCTCTGGGCTGATCTGCGGCTGTGGTCGTGGTGCAGTTGTCATGAAAACTCCTTATTCTCAACGTTCGAGGCGGAGCAGTCTACGTAAAATCCTGTACCAGCGGCACTGCTCCGCCTCGAACGTTTTTCTAGCTTACTGATTCGGCGACAGCTCCGAGAAATAGTCGCGGACGTAGCCTTTCAAATGCGGTGGGATCGCCGAACGATCCAGCGCCTCGCTGGCGGCGTCGCTGTACTCGCCGTAGACCTGCTCGTAGGGAACCTGCGAGCCGTTGCTGGCACCAGGTCCGTACTGGCCGGGTCGTACTTGCTCATTGCCGTTCTCACCGACCTGGCCGTTGACTTGCTCACCCTGGCCGTTCTGCCCGGATGGCTGGTAGGGCTGGTAGATGCTATCGTTAGGATTCGAGCCATTGCCCTGCGATTGGCCCTGGCCGTTCTGCCCAACATTGCCGCTATTGCCGCTCTGGCCGTTGCCGAGATTGTTGGCGTTTGATCCGCCCTGGCCTTGACCTTGGCCTTGACCCTGGCCTTGACCCTGGCCTTGCTGGCCTTGCTGGCCTTGCTGACCACCCTGCTGGCCTTGCTGACCCTGCTGGCCTTGCTGACCCTGTTGGCCTTGCTGACCCTGGCGGTTCTGTCCAGCCTGAGCGACCGACTGCCGGCCTTCTTGCAGACGCGACAGGGTTTGCTCGCGGGCCTGGTTATCGGCTTGCTGCTGGTTAGCGCCTTGAGCTTGCTGGGCCGCCTGATTCAGATTCTGGCTGGCCTGTGCGCTATTACCACTGCGCAGCGCATCGGCAGCGGATTGCAGCGACTGAGCGAGCTCGGGATTGGTATTAGCAAGATCGCTGGCCTGCTGCTCCAAAGCATCGGCAAGACGCTCTTGTTGTTCGGCGGAAAGCTTGGAGATCTCCTCGGCCAGCTTTTGCAGCTCCTCATCGGCCTGATTCGCCTGCGCGTTCTGGCTCGCCTGCTCGCCGCGCTCCTGCTGCAGCCGCCGGGCAAGCTGCTCAAGCCCGGCCTGACGCGCGTCGGCCTGAGCGTCGAGGCGCTGACGCAGCTGTGCTTCCGTCTTCGACAGCTCAGCCAGCGCATCCTCGCGGCTCTTGGGATTGGCCTGTAACGCTTGTTTCAGCTCCTCAAGCTCCTTGAGCAAGCGCTCGCGCTCGGCAGCCGATAGCTCTTTGTTGTTCTGAAGCTCCTGCGCCTGCTTGTCGATCTTGTCGATCGTCTCGGCAACCGTCTGCTGCACCGCCGCGCGCTGCGCCAGGACTTCATTTTGGGGATTGGGAACAAAGTTCAGCGCGATGCCCAGCAGCAGCGGCACGGCAAACGTCGCGATCGTCCGGCGATTGAAAGCCAGGCCGATCTGGCGCGGCTGAACACGCGTCGCGGTCTCCATGGCATCGTCGCGCTGGCGCAGCTCAACATCGTCGAGATCAGTTTTGGATTGCAGCTCAAGCGCGGTAGAAAAACGTTCGCGCAGCTCAAGCAGCAGATCGGTGCGACGCGCGGTTGTGACCATGGAAGGACGGCGGAGCAGCAAAAAGCCAAGCAGCGCCACCAGCCAGAGCGCAAGCGGCAGCAGCGACCATAGCAGCAGGTTTGCGATCGGCATGAAACGGCCAAGCGCCTGGATCAAAACACAGGCGGTGCCGGGCAGCCAGGCGGTCTGCTGAGCGAGACGGATGGTGTCACGGAGTTGCAGCCGCCAGCGCAGCGGACGCAGATGCCGAGATAAATCGTAGCTGGTTGTCGCCATATATCATCCTTTGTCGGCAGTATAACAGGTTCGGCGATGGGCCTTGGCTACCAGGACGATCGAGCCGAACATAAAGTTCCGGCTCCTCATTATTGTAACAAAGTTGGCAGGCTCCCACACATGCCTTGACTGATATACGCATGACATCGGCTGGCAGTTCGCGCTATGGTACAATCCCGCCGTGAGGATCGTATGTCAGGACTAACTCTGTGGCTGGTGCTGGGCGTGCTGCTGCTACCGACGATCGGCGCGTTGATCGCGCGGGCGATCGAGCAGCGCAGCGGCGTGCAGGCTGTCAGGCTGATCGGGGCGCTGGGCTTCGCCGGAGCAGTTGTGTGCTTGCTGGCGCTTCAGTGGCGACCGATCGATACCGCGACGCTGGGCAGGCTCAATATCTTTCTGCCTTCGAGCGACGTGGTGGTCGCGCAAGATTCGTTTGTGGACATTCCAACAGTTGCGCCGACGCACATTGCCGCCACGACAACACCACGACCACCAACCACTACGCCAACTGTGGCTACCGCCGCGCCGACCGCGACCAGCGAGCCGACGCCAACCACACCGCCACCACCGACCGAAATTCCGCCGACTGAAGCACCGCCGCCAACCGAAGCGCCGCCACCACCGCCGACTGAAGCACCGGCTGCCGGACCACAGCGCTACACCGTCGAGAGCGGCGACACGCTGCGGAGCATCGCCGAACGCTTCAACGTGTCGGTCGGCGCGATCTTGCGCTACAACGGCCTGTCGGAAGAAGATGGCGACAATCTCCGGCCCGGCCAAGAGCTGCTGATCCCGCCGCCTTAATGCTCAAGCGCCGCCACACGCCAGACTCAAATGAAGCTGAGCGAGGAGCTAGCCCGAGCGTGCCATTTGTGCTGGGCTGGCTCCGGGCGCTGCCGCTGCTGGCCGCGCTTGGTCTGCTGCGCTGGCTGCCACGAATCGCTGAGACGCCGCTGACTGGCGCGTGGCCGCTGCCGTGGCGGCTGGATGCGTTGACGCTCTGCTTTGCGATCGCGCTGCCGCTTGGGGTAGCCTTCCTGCCGCTAGGCTGGCGCGATACATTGAAGGCTTTGGTGGCGCTCGGGCTGCTAACAGCGGTTGCCGGCGAGCATTTACTACTGCTGCCGCTGGCGCTGATCGTGATCGGCGGGCTGCTGTGGAGCTGGCGCTGGCTACTGGCAGGCGGGCTACTCACGGCTGGGCTGGGGCTGATCTGGCTGAGCGGCGGCAGCACATGGCCAGCGCCCACAACCGCGACGGCGGTCACCTCACCAGCGTTTTTGCTGATCCTGCTGAGCTGCAGCATCGGCCTGAATAGCTATCCAATCGCACTTTTGCGCCAATCACCAGATCCACTGCGTCAGGCACTCCAACCGATCTGGCTTTTGCCGCTGATTCGTACAATCGAGTGGGGGCCGTGGAATAGCGGCTGGACACTGGCGGCGCTGCTGCTCGGCGGTGTGACCGTGCTTTGGGCCGGCAGCACCGCGCTGTGGGCCAACGATCGAGCGCAGCGGATCGAGCGGATCTTGAGCACATGGCTGGGCATGGCGCTGGCCTGTGTCGGACTTTTGACAACGGTTGGGATCGCCGCCGCGCTCTGGCAGCTGCTGGCCTACGCGCTAGGTCTCCACCTGCTTCTGCGATCGGAGCGCTGGGGCTGGTGGGCGGGACCAGTGCCGCCGGCTGTTGGCTTTGTAGCGGCCTGGCTGGCGCAGGGCGCAACCGCAGCTAGCGGCGCGTTTCTGCTCTCGGGGATCTTCTGGCTAGCCACGCTGTTGAGCAGCATCGCGATCCTGCGGCTGCGCTCCGAAGCACAAATTTCACCCAAGCTCAGCATCCCTTCCGCGATCAGCATTGGTCTGGCGCTGTTGCTGGGCGTGCTGTCGCCACTGCCGCTGCGCTGGCTGATGCTGCCGGCGATCGAGCCGTTGCAGGGCGGCTTGACACCGTTCGGCTTGCTCGACATCTGGCCGTGGGTTGGTATCGCGGCGCTGGACGCCGGACATCGGCGCGTGGCGGTGCTGCCGTCGATCGCGGTCTTTGTGCTGGCGCTCGTCGTCGTCGCGCTGGCCTGGCTGTTGGCGCGCGTCTTTGGCTGGGTACGGCTGGAAACCGACGAGGAGCAAGCGCCGGACGAGCAGCCCGATCTCTGGGAGCAGCTGCGGCAGCAGGTCTGGTGGATCAAAGGGCCAAAGCGGCGTGGATGAGCTGATCGCGCTGGTGGGACGCAGCTGGCGGCTGTTGCTGCTCTATCCTGGCGGATTGACCGCGCTTGGCTGCGTGCTGGTGACACGCCTGCTATTCGAGCAGCCACGCGGCCTCAGACGCGGCGCGCTGCCTCGGCTGGACGTCGAGATTGTGATCGCGGCGACGTGGCTGCTGGCGATCACGCTGCTGCCGCTACCGCAGAGCGACTGGTCCTACCCCTTGGATCTGTTGATCTTGCTGCTGCTGCTTGAGATGCCCTACTGGATCTACCTACCACGTTCGCTGAATCGAGCTACGCAGATCACGGCGCTGCTCAATGTATACCCGCTGCTGGCGCTGAGCATTGCCGCACTGGGGCAAGGCGCGGGCTCACTGGTAGCGCTGGAAATCAACCGGAGTACAGGACTGCTGCACTGGGCCGGGGTCGCCGGCTGGGCCAGCACATTGCCGCCGCTGCTGGGGCTTGGGCCGTGGCGAAATCAAGATCTGCGCGGCACACTGCTCGCGCTGCGTCGGGTTGGGCACATGGGGCTGCTGCTGGCGGTCGCGCTGCCCGCCAACGATCAAACGCCGATCATCGCCGCGCTGCTTGGCTTTGCATGCATTGTCGTGCCGCTGGCGGCGCTCAATCGCTGGTGGCGCGGCAACGAAACATGGTGGATCGGCTGGCAGCCCTGGCTGGTGGCGGCGCTCGTGCTGCTGGTCGCCTGGACTAGCGGCCAAACGCTGCTGCTGCGTCTGCGCTAATTACACTAGCGCCGCGTGCGATTCCAACAGCGCCTCAGCCAGCCAGACCGAGCGTCCAGTCTCGCGCTCCCACTCGCGAATCTGCGCCACCACCTCAGCGCGATAATCCCAGCTTGCATCCGCAGTGAAATGCAGCCAGATGCCGCTGCCGCCCGCGCCATACCACGCGCCAAACGGCACCGGCTCGCCGTCTGCTAGCTCGAAGCGCCAGATCACCTCAGCCACTCCGGCGTAGCTGTCGGGATCGACGATGGACGTCCAGGGCAGCACCAGCCAGCAGCGCGGACTCACGCGGCGGTGACCTGTGTCGGGAGCTTGCTCAAGATAAACCGCCACACGATCGAGGTAGCCCGGCTGATACGGCAAACTGTCGCGCCAGGCGATGAGCGCCGCCGGCTCAGGCAGGAGATCCGCGCACCACAGATACAGATCGAAGACGGTCGCCGGATTCTGCGCGATCCAGCCGGTCAGCAGCGGCGTGACAGCCGGCAGATCCACCTGATCCAGCACAATATCGACGTGTCGCGCCAGTCGTGAGCCAGCCTCAAGCAGGGCGTGATCGTCATGTGTGGATGAAAGCCAGATCCGCTCGATCGGTGCTGATGCTGAGCTTAGAGTCGGCTGTGGGATCAGCGCGTTGGGACGTGGCAGCGGCATGCCTTCGATGGCATCGGGCGGCAGATCCACACTCAGCTTGAGCTGACGCCGCAGCCGCCGTAGATCGGCGTAGCTAAACTGATCGGTGTGCAGCACGTAGTAGGGCGGTCGCTCCTGAAAGCCCAGATCGTACTGCACGGCCTGCTGACGCACCGCCGTACCCGGCAGCACTTGCAGCGTGAAAATATCGTACGGACCGAGCGACTCGCGCTGGATAAAATCGAGGGTTTCGGCCACGCCAGCGGGATCGTCGGCGGGCAAGCCCAGGATCACGTCGAGATACACCTCGATGTTGTGCGCGTAAAGCCGCCGCGTGCCTGCCGCCCACTTTTGCAGATCCGTACGGCGATGACTGGCCCGCAGCGCGACCAGATTCGCGGTTTGCAGACCAACCTCGACATAGCGCACGTTGCAGCGATCCAGCGCGGCTACGACTTCCTCGGTCAGATGCTCGCCGCGCAGCTCGGCGTAAAACGTCATCTGGTGATCGGCGTTGAGCACTTCCAGCGCGCGCATCAGCGGCCAGAAGAGCGGCACCAGATTGAGATTGGCCTCGATGAAATGCACGCGATTAATGCCCCGCTCACGGCCCCAGGCGATCTCTTGGAGCACACGCTCTAGACTAAAATAGCGATTGCCGAGCTTGATGCCCATGTTGCGCCCGTAGAGACAGAAGCTACAGGCGTAGGGGCACCAGCGCGAGATCTCGACCATCAACATGCTGTCGGGCGGCGTTTCGAGGTAGCCGAGCAGATACGGCGACGGAATCACGGCCAGATCGCTCAGGGCGACGCGATCGGCGGTGAAGCGTAGCTCGTCCTGCCAGCGATAGGCCAGACCGGGAATCTGCGCCAGCGGATCGACGGCGGAATCGGCGTTGAGCACGAGCGCATCGGATCGATCTGCCAGACGCGAGCCGCACCAGAAGCGCAGCAGATCGGCAAAGGTTTGCTCGCCCTCGCCGATCACGCACACATCGACGGCGGGATGCTCCAACACCCAAGAGTTATCGCGCTGCACTTCAGGCCCGCCGACAACCACGCGGAGCGTCGGCAGCTGCGCTTTGACACGCCGCGCGATTTCCAGGCTGCGCTCGCTGTTCCACGTGTAGAGCGAGATACCCAGCACCTCCGGCCTGCGCGCCACGATCTCCTCGACCAGCAGCGCATCGCCGGCGTGATCGGCGAGGGCACGCGGCAAGATCTCGATCCCAGCGTGATCGAGCAGGCCTTGAGCGTGGGCGTAGGCCTTGAGATAGCCCAGCGCCAGCGGCACGTTGAGCGTCGGATTGTTGGGAACCGGCAGTTGGAACAGCAGCACGCGCAGTCGACGATCCACATCACACCTCGATACAAACTGATCGTATTGTACCGCGCGGATAATTCGCAGGAAGAACCAAGAACCAAGAACCAAGAACCGAGAACAAGTCTATCAGCCAATCTCTTGTTTGTTCTCTGTTTTGTTATTCTTGTCCTCTATACGAGCGCTTTGATACGCTGTGCCGTGTGATGCGCCAGCGCCATGATCGTGATCATTGGGTTGACGCCCGACGAGGCCGGAAACGCGCTGCCATCGGCCACGAACAGGCCACGCGCGCCAAAGACCGCACCGTCGCCGTCGCAGACCGCTGTGCGCGGATCGCTGCCCATGCGACACGTGCCCATCTGATGCGCGCTGAACAGCGTCAGCCAGTTGCGATCGACCATCTGCCGGGCTAGCTGCGCACAAAACGCATCGATGGCGGCGGAGGTTGCCTCGGGGGCACGTTTGAAATATTGCTGGCGAGCATGGAGCGTCAGCACTTCGTGCGCGCCTGCCGCGAGATGCACTCGCACGGCTTCTTGCACGCCGCGCTGAAGATGCGCGCGCTCCTGCGGTCCTGGCCGGTAGGTGACGACGGGCTTGCCGTAGCGACCAAGCTGCACCCGCCCGCCAACGTGATCGCGGACCAGCACGATCGTCGCGCTTTTATAAGCGGCGGCCTGCATCTGCCGGCGATGATCGCGAGCGCTAAACCAGGGCGTCGCCAGGGCCAGCAGCCCGGGATGCGCGGGCGCGGTCTCTAGCCGAAAGCCGTAACCGCTCGACAGCTCGGCAAACTCGTTACAAAGGATCGTCTGGGGCGGGCCGCTCCACAGCTCGATCGGCTCCTTGTAGGTGCCCGAGACGGCGGTGGTCGGATGCAGAAACAGGTTGCGGCCAATCGCCGGCAGCGTGAGACCGGAGCGCAGCAGCAGCAGCGGCGAGTGGATCGCGCCGGCCGCAACAACAACGATTGGCGCACGAACCGTAACCGCGTGAGCTCGTCCTGTAGCATCGGTTGCGCTGGCCTCGACGCCGGTGACGCGGCCATTGCTCAGGATGACGCGCTCGGCCCGGCAGCGCGCCACGATCGCCGTATCGCCCTGCTGCGCGTCGGCGAGATAGGTGACCGCTGCCGATTGCTTGCCGCCGTGACGGCAGCCATACACGCAGTAGCCGCACTGCGCCGGATCGCAGCCGTGGGCGTTGCGCGGCAGCGTTTGCCAGCGATAACCGAGCGCATCGCAGCCGTCGCGCAGCATAGCATTGTTGCGATTGACCTGACTTTCTGTCTCGTTGACATGCAGCCGCGCCGTGACCGCATCTAGCGAGCGCGTGAAGCTTGCGTCGGCAAAGTGACGGCAGCCCGAGCTAGCGGCCCACTCGTCGCGGATCGCGGGCGGCGTGCTGAGCGACGTTTGCCAGTTGATCGCCGTGCCGCCGCCGATCGTCGCGCCGGCCAGAATCGCCACGCCAAGATCGCGAGTCGAGATCAGACCTTGATCGAGATACAGGTGCTGCATGCCCACGAACTCGCGCTGATCGAAGTCGGGCGCTTGCTGGCCGCTGCCCGCCTCAAGCACGATCACGCGCTTGTTGGCGGCTGCCAGCTCCGCCGCAACCACGCTGCCGCCCGCGCCCGAGCCGATCACGCACACATCGCACTCTAGCGTTGTGGTACGATCGATCGACGTCAGCTTGAGCACAGCCGGTCGCGCAGGCAAATTGGGCGACGGCGTGTAGCTCAGCGCGGGCCAGGTAGGATTTTGACCGCCGGCATCGGGCAGGCTGTAGAAGAGAAACGTCGCCAGGCGTTTGAGCGCTTGAAAGCCCGTGCGCAGCATCGGCAGGCGGCTGGTCGCCAGCGTCAACAGCAGGCGCTCGCGCTCGGGCAGCGCCAGATTGTAGAAACGCTCGCGTCTGCCGATCAGCAGCTGGTTGACGAATGGCCGATCGAGCACCTGCAGCAGACGGCGAAACTCGGCCTGCTGGCCCTGGTCAAAGCTCGCCAGCGCTCCCTCGATCGCCGTCGCCACGTCGAGATCGGCAGCGCTACAAATGAACAAGCGCGGATCGTCGTCCGGCCCGGCCAGCAGCGACGGCAACAGCGCATCGCAGACGGCGCGCAGCGTGGTGCGCTCGGCGGTCGTGAGAATCGTCGCGGAAGTGGCAGGAGAAGGAGCTACCATCGTCATACAAACACCTCGGAACATGAGCGACCACTAGTATGCCGCAAGGACGATCGCCGCGCAACTCGGTTGACGATTTGCGGATTTTGACCTACCGTAGTGAAACTTCGGACCGATCCTGAATCATAGTTTGGAGGATACGATGTCGTCTTTGGCCAACCAGTCGCGGACCCTTAGCGATGCTGTGCTCAGCCGGCGCTTGCCGGGGGAAAAAAGCCAGTCCTGGCTCACGGATGCCCTGCTGATCGCCCTTTTCAGCGGCTTTGTCGCGCTGACCGCGCAGATCGAGATCCGGCTGCCGTTCACGCCCGTGCCGATCACCGGGCAAACACTGGGCGTGCTACTGGCCGGCGCGGCGCTGGGCAGCCGCCGTGGCGCGCTAGCCCTGGTGCTGTATCTGATCGAGGGTGCGATCGGGCTACCGGTCTTCGCGGGCGGCGCGGCGGGATTTGCACGCATTCTCGGCCCGACCGGCGGCTATCTGCTGGCGCTGCCACTGGCAGCCGGCATTGTCGGCTCCCTCGCGGAGCGCGGCTGGGATCGACGGCTGCCGCTGGCCGCGCTGGCGATGATCATCGGCAACCTGGTGATCTATCTGCTCGGCGTTTCCTGGCTTGGCCTGTACAAAGGCATCCTGGGCAACGTCTCGATGCTGTGGGCGGGCGTGTATCCCTTCCTGCCTGGCGATCTGCTCAAGATCGCGATTGCCGCAGTTGTCCTGCCCGGCGCGTGGAAGCTGCTTCAGAACATCGATCGCCGTCGATCGTAAATAAACAATTGACACATGCCGCCGTCAACGACTAGAATTGATCTACGAATCCACTCTTTATCGTGGGAGGATACACACAATGTATCGCAGATTTCTCTTGGTTATGACGCTCATGCTGGCGCTGATTCTGTCAGCCTGTGGGCAGTCAACCGGCCAAACCGACAGCACGGGCTCGCCGGCGGCGAGCAGTGCAGCCTCGCCCGACGCGAGCATGATGCCCGAAGGCTCGGCCAGCCCGGCAGCCAGCACCGGCGCAGCCACTGGTGGCGAGCCGATGGCGCAAGCCCCCGAGGGCTCGGCGCTGCGCGCGATCCAGGATCGCGGCAAGCTGATCGCCGGCGTCAAGTACGACGTGCCGCTCTTCGGCTTCCTCAACCCGACGACCAACAAAGTCGAGGGCTTTGACGTCGAGATCGCTCGCGAGATCGCTAAGAAGATCTTCGGCAACCCCGACGCGATCGAGTTCAAGGAAGCGATCAGCAAGAATCGCATCCCGTATCTCACCGACGGCACCGTCGATATCGTGGTCTCGACGATGACCGCCAACGCCGAGCGCGCCGAGCAGATCGACTTCTCCGACACCTACTATGTCGCCGGGCAGTCGCTGCTGGTCAAGAAGGGCAGCGATGTGCAGAACATCGACGGCGTCAAGGGCAAGGTTGTCGCGACGGTGAAGGGCTCGACCTCGGAGAAGAACATTCGCGAGAAAGCGCCCGAGGCCACGGTCGAGCTGTACGACACCTACGCCGACGCGGTGCAGGCGTTGCAGTCAGGCCGCGCCGATGCCGTCACCACCGACGACATCATCCTCTACGGCTTCCAGAGCCAGAATAAGGATCAGCTTGAGGTCGTCGGCGGCCAGTTCACCAAAGAGCCGTACGCGATCGGCATCAAGAAGGGCAGCACCGAACTGACCGAGGTTGTCAACACCACGCTGCGCGAGATCAAAGACAGCGGACGCTGGGGCGAGATCTACAAGCAGTTCATTCCCGAGCAGGAAGTTCCGGCGGTTCCGCCGCAGGACTGGCGCGAAGTCAAGTAGCAGCAACTGCATCGTTCGAGCAAGGGAGAGCGTTATGCTCTCCCTTCTTGCGCATTTGGAGGGTAGGGATGTCGT
>JAFAYS010000796.1 GCA_019240175.1 Chloroflexota bacterium
TCGGGTCGCGACCATCGACGCCAGGATACGGCAGGTGGATGTGTAGCTGCGTTCCCTGGCCGGGCACGCTCCGGAGCTCGACCTCGCCGCCGACCAGCGCCGCGCGCTCTTGCATGCCGATGATACCGAAGTGGCCGCGCGGTGCCTGGGCCTCGCCCCGCGATCCGCTGGGTAACGTAAAGCCCACGCCGTCATCCACAATCGCCACGTCGAGCATCTCCGGGCCGTAGGTGACGTTGAAGATAGCGTTTCTGGCCTGCGCGTGCCGCCGAATATTGCTCCACGCCTCCTGGATGATCCGAAAGAGCGCCAGCTCGGTTTGTGGATCGAGACGTCGCTCGTCGCCGTAGAGCTGGATCGCGACCAGGGGCAGCTCGTCGCTGTTGCGCTTGAGCAGCAGCTCTAGCGCGGGCAGCAGGCCCAGCTCTTCCAGCGCTGGCGGACGCAGATCGCCGATCACCGCGCGAACCGACTGGACCATCGCGGTGATCTCGGCGCGCAGCGCTCGAAGCCGCTCCATGGCCACAGCCGGATCGCGCTCCACCACGCGCTGCACACGCTCCACGCCCTGGCCCAGCGCGACCAGCCGCTGGACGGTATCGTCGTGCAGCTCACGGGCCAGACGGCCACGCTCGGCCTCTTGCGCGGTGGTCAGCGCGGCGATATAGTCTTGCATTCCGACCTGCGCCTGCTCGACGTGCGCGCCCATCACATCCATCGCCAGGCGCAGATCTTCCAGCTCGCGTGTGCCGCCGACCGGCTGTCCCAGCGAGCTAAAATCGCCGCGCGTCATCGCCTCGGCGCGGCGCTGTAGCTCGTAGAGCGGCTCGATATGCGGATCGCGCGGCTGCCAGCGTTTTCGTCGTTTCAAGGCCCTCACCCCTGGCACTACCGTGCCTTCCCCTTGCCCGCCGTCGTGGATCCCTTTCCCACTCCTGTGCGGCAGGCGAGGGGATTTATGGTACTTTTTTGTTCTTTCGTTTGGTTCTCTGTTCTCTGTTCTTTGTTCTTCCCCGGTTCTAGGTTCTAGGTTCTAGGTTCTTCTTATTCCCCCAGCCTCAGCATGCCGCGTTGCAGCGCCGCCGTCACGGCCTCGGTGCGCGACGCGACGCCGAGCTTGGCGTAAATGTTGGCGAGATGATTCTGCACGGTGCGGTCGCTGATGTCGAGGTCGTGGCCGATTTGCTTGTTGGTCAGGCCGCGCGCCGCCAGCCGCAGTACCTCTAGCTCGCGCTCGGTCAGGGACTCGGTCACGGCTGCCGGCTGCGCGACGCGGGCGATAATGCGCGGCGCGATCGCAGGATCGAGCGCGGACTGTCCCGCCGCAACCGCACGAATGGCGCGGATTAGCTCGCTGGACTCGGCGGTTTTGAGCACATAGCCGCTGGCACCGGCCTCAAGCAAACCAAAAATATACGGATCGTCGTCGTAGGCGGTGAGCGCCAGCACGCGAACCTTGGGCGCGGCGCTGCGGATGCGCTTGGTCGCGTCCACGCCTGAAAGCTGCGGCATTTTGATGTCCATCACGATCACGTCGGGCTGGAGCTCAGTGGCCAGCTGAACTGCCTGGAGCCCATCGCTGGCCTCGCCGATCACATCGATGTCCGGCTCTTCTTCCAGAAACTCACGCACGCCCTTGCGCACGACACTATGATCGTCTGCCAGCACCACTCGAATCGCCATGCCTACCTCAATGCAGCGTGGTCAGCGCTGTGTAACATACGTTTGTAGAAAGCGCAGGATCACCGGCTGCGCGATCTGCGAGCCCCAGCCGCTAAAATTGTAGTCGAAGCCGTGCTGCGCGTACGGAATAAAGACCGCCTGATGCGGCACATTTGCCGACTGCAAGCGCTCCACCAGCAGCTCGGCGTGATGCTGTCCTACCAGCTGATCGCGCCCGCCGTGGAACAGCAGCGTCGGCGGTGTGTCGGCGCTGACATGATTGATCGGTGCCGCGACCGCAAATGCCGCCGACGCCGTCTGCGGGTCGCCGCCGAGAAAGCGTCGCAGTGTGCCCGGCCCGTCGATCACGTCGGGATCGGCAGGATTGTTGTAGCCCCAGACCAGATCGGCAGGGCCGTAGAACGAGATCACGGCGCTCACGCCCGTATCGGGCGCGTCGCAGCTTGGCGGGAGGTCAGGTTGCTGAGGCGTGTACGCCGCCAGCAGCGCCAGATGACCGCCGGCAGAGCGGCCTAGCAGCGCGATCCGCTGCGGATCGATGTTGTACTGCGCGGCGTTACGCTTGACCCAGCCGATCGCGCATTTGACGTCGCCGGTCGCGGTCTGCCAGTTGGGCTGCGGCATCAGACGATACTGCACATCGAAGACCACAAAGCCCTGCTGCGTCAGCCACCAGTCCCACTGCGGAAAATCGCTTTTATCGCCGCCGCTCCACGAGCCGCCATGCACGACAACGATCGCCGGACGCGGCGCGCGCGCCTGATCGCCTGACTGGTAAATATCCAGATTGAGCGTCTGCCCATCAACTGTGGCGAAGGTTTCGGTCTGCGGCGTGCCATTCGGTAGATCCGCCGGGCCAAACAGATAGCGGCGCAGCGACAGCGGCGTTTGATTGGCCTGTGCGACCGGACGCGATTGCAGTGGCGGCACTAGCGCGAAGACAACCGCCAGCAGCCCACAGATGATCGCGATCCAGGCCGGCCAGCGGCTGCCAAGACTGATCGCCACGCCACTCAAGATCACGCCAACCAGACCAAGCGTGCCAAACCAGAGACTCCACTCGCCGGCACCCACTGCGACCAGCCAGAGCTGGTACAGCGGCGCGGGCGTAACGATCCAGAGCGTGATCAAAAGGGCGCTTATACTCAGCACCAGCCCAAGGCTTACGGGGACGAGTCGTAACATGCGAGCTCCTTGCTGGCTGTATTGTACTCCCGCTTCACGCTACAACGCTGCCGCCAGCCAGGCGATCGCTAGGTAGCGCGCGCTTTTGCCTAGAATGACCCACAGCGAGAACAGCTTGAACGGCATGCTCAACGCTCCCGCCAGCGCGACCAGCGCGTCGCCCAGGAGCGGCACCCAGGAAAGCAGCAGTACCGGCGGGCCGTAGCGTCTCAGCAGTCGGGCCGCGCGCTCCTGGCCTTTGCGCGGCTCCTGCCGCTGGTCGAGCTTTTTCGCTGCTTGGGCGGCGAGCCAGTAGGTTGTACACGCGCCGAGATAATTGCCGAGCGTGGCGATCAGCACCGGCAGCGCGATCTGCTGTTGGACGTGGACCAGTGCCGCCAGCGCTGCCTCCGAGCTGAGCGGCAGCACGGTCGCCGCCAGAAAGCTCCACGCGAAGAGCGCGGCGTAGCCAAGCAGAATATCGATCATAAAGCTGCCGCGTCTCCAATCGTTATGCGTGGCAGCCAAGCGCCACAGCCTGTAAAGGCCTTGAGAAAAACGTGTACTATACAAATCAGGCTAACACAAGCTTCTGCGCCTAGTATAGCAGCCATCGCGCCGACGCTTGATCAACAGGAGTACAGTTTATGAGCCAGCCGCGCAACGTGGCGATTTTGATCTTCGACGAGGTTGAAGTACTGGATTTTTGTGGTCCGTTTGAGGTTTTTGGCGTTACCGGACGATCTTCTGAGGATGCCCCGTTCAATGTGTACACCGTCGCCGAGCGCAGCGCGCCGGTGCTGGCGCGCAATGGCCTGAGTGTCAATCCGCGCTACACGATCGACGATTGCCCGCCACCGGATCTGCTGGTGATTCCGGGCGGCATGGGCGCGCGCACAGAGATGCATAACGCCACGGTGATCGAGTGGATCAAGCGCTGCGCCGAGCCGTCAGAGCTGGTGCTGTCGGTGTGTACGGGCGCGCTGCTGCTGGCGAATGCGGGCTTGCTCGACGGGCTTGCGGCAACCACGCATCACGGCGCGGTTGATCTGCTGCGTGAAGCCGCGCCGCAGACCGAGGTGCGCGAGGGCGAGCGCTTTGTCGACAACGGCAAGGTGATTACCTCGGCGGGCATCTCGGCGGGCATCGATATGTCGCTGCATGTGGTCGCGCGGCTGCTGGGCGAGGACGTTGCCAGGGATACGGCGGAGCGGATGGAGTATCGCTGGCAGCCGGAAGATGTTGGTACGCAGGGTTAGCTAAGCGGAAGATCGACCAGTATCAAGGATATGCAGGGTTGATCAACCAGGCTCTTTGCTTGAAATTCGTATGGTTAGCTGCTGTAGCATTGTCTGAATCTGATCAAGGATCACAGTGCTTACTCGGCCAAACGTTTTGATGGCGAGCTTTTGATCTAACGTGTAAATTTTATCCACGCGGACGGTGACAGGACGATTCAAGCGACCCCGTTCTACGTCTGTAGATGTAAGTGTAAAGCTGTAAGGACTACGGAATGGGGTCGAAGTCATGGCTACAACTACCATATCTGGCCCGCGCTGATTGTAAGCATTGTTAGAGATGACAATGACTGGACGCCGCTTCTGGGAGGATAAGTCTGTAAATGGGATTGGGATGAGAACAATATCACCATGATCAGGCATTGTTCCAATCCTCGTCATCTAACGGGTTGTCCCAGAAGCCAAGACTGCTTTCCGATGCTGACACAAGGTCGCCAAATGTATCCTGTGGCTCAGGAATAACAAACACCACGACTCGTGCGCCTGATGAAAAAGGTACCTGAATTTCGACACGCCCCTGATCTTGCACTTCGACTTCATATTTGAGCGCAGTTTGTGCTGTGCCTACAATCTCAGCCATATGATTTCTCTCCCAGTGTGTATCATCCCAACATTGATAGTGTAGCACGCTGTAAAGCGACAGCCAATCGGTGTAAAGCGAGAAGCGAATAATAGACGGAGTTTGTTAACTATTTGCTGGTTCTATGTGTGGATCGCTTTAGATCGACATAGCGTTCGAGCTCGCAGAGCATTGTGCGCTGCTACTCGAACGGCTTTTCGAGCAGCTCGATAAAGATCTGCGCGGCGGGTGAGAGCGTGCGATCGCGGCTATACACGTAGTTGAACGTGCGGCGCAGCTGGACATCGGCGAGCGGCAGCGCGCGCAGCGTGTCCTCGGCGATCTCGCGGCGCACTGCCAGCTCGGGCACCACCGAGACGCCCAACCCGGCCTCGACACAGCGCTTGATCGCCTCAAGATTGCCGAGCGTGATCGTGCGGTCGGGCACAATGCCGCGCTCCCGCAGCAGCTCGTTGATCGTCGCCTGGAGCGCCGAGCCTTCTTCGCGCAGCAGCAGCGTCCGTGATTGCAGCTCAGCCAGACTGATCGCGCGGCGCTCGGCCCACTCGTCATCGGGCGGCATGATCATCACCAGGTCGTCGCGCAGAAACGCGTGGATCGCTAGCGCCGGATGGCTGAGCGGCGCGCCCACCACCGCCAGCTCGACGCGATTATCCACCACGGCGGCGATCAGCTGCTCGGTGTTGCCGACCTGCACCTGCACCACGACGTCGGGCCGCTCCCAGCGCAGGCGAGCCAGCAGATCGGGCAGGACATAGGTGGCCAGCGTATTGCCCGCGCCCAACCGCAGCGTCCGAGCCGAAAGACCCGCCGCCTCACGCGTGGCGGTTTCGGCCTCGGTCGCCAGGGCTAGCAAGCGCTCGGCATACGGCAGCAGCGCCTCGCCGGCAGCCGTCAGCAGCACGCGCCGGCCCAGGCGCTCGAAGAGTGGCGTGCGCAGGCTGCGCTCCAACACCTGGATCTGCTGACTGACCGTAGGCTGTCGTAGATCCAGCTCGTCGGCGGCACGCGTAAACGAGCCGGTGCGGGCCACGGCGGCGAAGATGCGCAGCTTGGGCAGATCCAGGATCATGATCGCGGCGACTCCTGCGCCAGCGCCGCCACGAGTGCTTGGATGAGCGTCGTGTCCTCATGTGGCAGCACCGTGCGCAGATCCAGCAGCAGCCGCTCGTCGGTGATGCGTCCGACCACCGCTGGATCGCCGGATCGCAGTTGGGTGTGCAGCCGGTCGGGAGTTGTCGTGAGCGCGACGGCCCAGCTGGGCAGCGTTTGGCCCGGCAGCGATCCGCCGCCGACCGCGCTCTCGCAGCTGGTCACCTCCGCCGAATCCACGCCCATCTCCCGCAGCTGCGCGACGAGCGCCGTCGCACGGGTGTGCAGCGCATCCGACGATGCGCTGATCATCTGCCAGACCGGAATTTCCTGCTCGGCGCGGCCCTGCACATAGCTGAGCAGCGTGGCCTCCATCGCGGCGATCGTCAGCTTGTCCACACGCAGCGCCCGCAGCAGCGGATGCTTGCGCAGCTGGCCGATCGCGCTGCTGCTGCCGACGATCAGCCCGGCCTGCGGCCCGCCCAACAGTTTATCGCCTGAGAAGCAGACCAGGTCGCAGCCCGCCGCCACACGATCCTGGACCGTGTCTTCGGCGGCCAGGCCGTAGCGCTCAGGTCGCAGCAGCGAGCCGGAGCCCCAATCGTCGATCCACAGCACGCCGGCCTCGTGGGCCAGATGCCGCAGCTCCATCTCGTGCGGATCGTGAGTGAAGCCGACGACGCGAAAGTTCGAGCGATGTACCGTCAGGATCGCCGCTGTCTCGGACGTGATCGCGGCGGCATAGTCGTGGGCATAGGTACGATTGGTTGTGCCGACCTCGACCAGCCGCGCGCCGCTCTGGCGCAGCACATCCGGAATGCGAAAGCCGCCGCCGATCTCGACGGCCTGTCCGCGCGAGACCAGCACTTCTTTGCCGGCGCAAAAGCAGGCCAGCGCTAGCAGCACTGCCGCCGCGTTGTTGTTGACCGCCAGCGCCGCCTCCGCATCGGTCAGCCGCGCCAGCAGCGCCGTGAGATGGTTGTAGCGCGATCCGCGCTCGCCGGCGTCGAGATCGTACTCAAGATTCGAGTAGCTCTGCGCGACGGATTGGATCGCCGCGAGGGCTGCCGGGCTCAGCGGGGCGCGGCCCAAATTCGTCTGCACTACGACGCCGGTCGCGTTGATCACGTGGCGCAGGCTGGGCCGCAGCAGCCGCTCAACCGCGATCAGCGCTTCCTGAGCCAGCTCCTCGATGCCCGGAGCCGCCACGCCTTCCGCCAGCTGACGCCGGGCCGCGTCTACGACCGCCCGCACGATCTGCACAAGCTCGGCGCGGGGCAGCGTGCCGTTGATTTGTTCTTCGACCAGGCGTACCAGCCGATCGACTGATGGCAGGCCGCGACGGGCTGTATTACTCATGTGTGAGGATCTTTCAATCAGGGCTTGCACGCAGGATCAAGCGCACGTGCTAGAAAGAATCGTACCACGCCAGGCAAGCGCCAGCGGCCTTGTTTTTGTCGCATTGTCCAGCAGCTGGTTACAGCGCAGCGCCGCCAAACCCGATCTCGTTGCCGTCAGGATCGCGGTATGTGATCTTGCGCACGTCGTTGGCGTAGGTTTCCCGCGTCACAGGATCGAGGCCTCGATCAGCAGCCTGCGCCACGAGTGCATCCAGGTCGTCGACAAAGACCGTGAGCCTGGCGTGGCCGGCGTGCTCGGGCTGCTGCACAATGTACACGAAACGATGCTCGGCAAGCTGCCAAACTGCCTCTATCTCGTTGGGGAAAAATGCCGGCGCGGCTCCCAGCAGCCGCTGGTACCATTCTAGCGCCGCCGCGTAATCGGCGACAGGGATTCCCGCAAACAGATCGCGATACGTGGTATTTGTCATTCCGATTGCTCCTCTTGCTTAGCCAACCAGTGATTCTCAGGCGTAGGATGACTTTCTGCGTGTGAGTATAACAGCCGCTCATGTATGGCCCGCGTCGGTTGACAGTTTGGGAGATCCTGCATACGATCTTGCGCATACCTGCATAGCCGCAAGGAGAACCCGATGACCCAATCTGTAGGAACCGGCTCGATCGATTGGCAGGCAGCCGGCGAAGAAGTTCTCGACCATTTTCGCGCGCTGCTGCGTCTGGACACCCGCAATCCGCCAGGCAACGAGATTCGCGCCGCTGAATATATTCGCGATGTGCTGGAGCGCGAAGGCATTCCCTACGAGATCGTCGGTCCCAGCCCGGATCGGGCCACGATTGTCGCGCGGCTCAAAGGCGATGGCTCCGCGCCGCCGCTGCTGCTGATGTCGCATACCGATGTGGTGGCGGTGGAGCCCGACAAATGGACGCACGATCCATTCGCCGCCGAGATCGCGGATGGCTTTGTGTATGCGCGTGGCGCGCTCGACATGAAGCATATGGTGACGATGGAGCTGATGGCGCTGCTGCTGCTCAAGCGGTCGGGCGTGAAGCTCAAGCGCGATGTGATCTACATGGCCGCCGCCGATGAAGAAGTCGGCGGGCACCAGGGCGCGGGCTGGGTTGTCCACAATCGTCCCGATCTGATCCAGGCTGAGTACGCGCTCAACGAGGGCGGCGGCCAGGGCGTCGAGATCAACGATCAGCGCTACTACACGGTGCAGACCGCCGAAAAAGGTACCGCGCGCTTCAAGCTGCGTGTGCGTGGCACGCCCGGTCACGGCTCGGTTCCGCACGACGATAACGCGGTTGTGAAGCTGGCCGAGGCGCTGATCAAGCTGCGCGATCAGTCGATGCCGGTGCATTTCACGGCCTCGCTGCGCGGATTCCTAGAGGGCGTGGCTAGCGCGCAGCCTGCCGAGGTAGCCCAGGCGCTGCGGGCAGTTGTCGCCGACGAGGCGCAGTGCGATGCCGCGATCGAGGCGCTGCCGTTCGATCTGCCGTTCAAGCTGCGTCTCAAAGCCATGAGCCGCAACTCGATCTCGCCGACGATGCTCAGCGCCGGCTCGCAGATCAATGTGATCCCGTCGGTCGCCGAGGCCTCGCTGGACGGACGCATCTTGCCGGGCATGACTCACGCGCAGTTCGAGCAGGAGATTCGCGCCGTGGTTGGCGATGAGGTCGAGATCGAGTTTCTGGACCCGCAGAACGCGCTGGAAGCCGATCCGCAGTCGCCGCTCTTCGACGTGATCGCCGAGGTGCTTAGAGCGCACGACCCAGAAGGTACACCGATTCCCACGCTGCTGACCGGCGCGACCGACGCCAAGCATGTGGCGCAGACCGGCACGAAAGTCTATGGCTTCGCGCCCGGCCTGTACGACGGCCCGAGCGAGTGGAATCGCATTCACGGCCACGACGAGCGCATCAGCGTGCGATCGCTGCAGTGGGGCACGCGCGTGCTCTACGAGGTTGTCGAGCGCTTCGCCGGCGTTTAGAAACAAACCGGCGCGGGATTCGTGGAGGATCGAATCCCGCGCTTTTTTTATGCTAGGCCACGCCGGCGAAGCGCAGCAGATCGATCATGGTGAAGTCGCGGCCTGTGGCGGACGCGTTCACCGTCGGCAGGAATGGCCGCCAGTCCGGCTCCTGCGTCAGGTAGGATTGTCCGTCGCCTTCGATCAGCCCCACGAATACCTCGGCGACAATGCGTGCGCCGACCGGTCCCAGCCGCTCGCCGTTTTCGACAACACTCGCCTCGCGCAGGATGTAGTACCACAGCGGCGTGCGGTTATGCAGGCGATAAGGCCGCAGCTCGTTGAGGTCGTCGTCGGCCAGCGGCGTGATACCTTTTACCTCCGCCGCCATCAGCCGGGCGACGCGCTGGCCCGAGGGCAGGGAAAACGTCAGGTGCCGCAGCAGATTGCGTGTTGCCAGCGACGCGGGATTGGTGGCTTGGCTTGGATGCGGCACGACGCTATGCGGCAGCACAAAGAGCGGCGTGGAGAGGATTGTGTCGATCTGCTTGTTGGGCCGCGCGTTGTTGTCGCCAAAGTCGAAGAATGTGCGCCAGTCGATGAAGCGCCAGGGCCGCCGCACTCCGCCCGACAGATCGTCTTTTTCGGGCGTTTCATGGCTCGCGTTGCCGTTGAAGATGAATTGGAAGAGCTGGCCGCCGCCGGTCGCACCTGTGAAGTTGGCGCGGT
>JAFAYS010000951.1 GCA_019240175.1 Chloroflexota bacterium
AAGGTCTGTGCTGTGACCGGCGTGCCGCCGTCTTCCAGGCTGGTTACGCCGAAGCCGTTGGCGTAGAGCACATCCTGATCGCTAAAAACGGCGAGCGCCAGACCGGGAACTTTGCCGGCTTGCATCTGTTCGTGAAGGTCACGCTCCAGCTTGGACACGTTAATCATGTGGATGTCCTTTATTGATCTTGCGAATACATAGCGGGGGAATAGCCAGCCCACTATAGCATATTTGCCATATTTAAACTTATACCGACGCATCTATTGATGGATCAGGGATCGACGTATATACTAAGCGATCCCGCCGCCTAGCTTGCCAGCCATTCGGAGCAGTATGGACTCGAATAAACGATCGGAACGGTTACGCAACCTTTCGCCTGAGAAGCGCGCTCGTCTGCTACAGTCGTTGCAGCAGGCCGCCACCGCGCGCGATGCCACCGCCCGCATTCCGCATGATCCACAGCCCGGCCCCGCGCCGCTCTCGTTTGCGCAGGAGCGCCTCTGGTTTCTGGATCAGCTTGAGGGCGGCAGCGCGGCCTACAACGATCGCGTGGTGCTGCGGCTGAGCGGGTCGCTCAATCAGGCGGCGCTAGAGCAGGCGCTGACGCAGGTGATCGCGCGCCACGAACCGCTGCGCACAGTTTTTTCCGTGGTGGAAGATCGCGCGGCGCAGGTGGTGCTGCCGGCCTGGCGCGTTGAGCTAGCGCCGACGGATCTGCGCGCGCTGCCGACCGCTGATCAGGACGTCGAGATCCGGCGGATCGTGACGGCGGAGGTGCAGCAATCGTTCGATCTGGCGCGCGGGCCGCTGCTGAGCTTTCGGCTCTTTCAGCTCGCCGACGATCTACATGTGCTGCTGTTCGTGATCCATCATATCGTCAACGACGGCTGGTCGTTCGGCGTGTTTGTGCGCGAGATCGCTGCGCTGTATACCGCGCTGACGGCGGGACAGTCGGCGAATTTGCCCGCGCTGCCGATCAGCTATATCGATTACACGCGCTGGCAGCGCAAGCGCATGGCGGGACCGACCGGTCAGGAACAGCTGGCCTACTGGAAAACCCAGCTCAGCGCTGATCTACCGCCGCTGGATCTGCCGACCGATCGGCCACGACCGGCGGTGCAAAGCTTTCGCGGCGGCCACTGCTACCGCACGCTGCCGCCCGAGCTGGCGCAGGCGCTTCAAGCGCTGAGCCGTCAGGAAGACGCGACGCTGTTTATGACGCTGCTAGCGGCGTTCAACGTGCTGCTGTGGCGCTACAGCGGCCAGTCCGATCTGCTGGTCGGCTCGCCGATTGCCAATCGCACGCAGGTCGAGACCGAGCCGCTGATCGGCTGCTTTGTGAACACGCTGGTGCTGCGCAGCGATCTATCCGGCAATCCCAGCTTTCGTGAGCTGCTGGGCCGTGTGCGCGCAACCACGCTGGCAGCCTACGCGCATCAGGATGTGCCGTTTGAGCATGTGGTCGCCGAGCTGCACCCACAGCGCGATCTAGGCCGCAATCCGCTCTTCCAGGTGATGTTTATTCTTCAGAACGCGCCGATGGACGCGCTGGAGCTGCCCGGCCTGCGCATCGAGCTAATGCTGATCGAGAGCGAGCGCGCAATCTTCGATCTCACGTTGGTCACGCACGACACCGCGCAAGGTTTGGAGCTGGCCCTAGAGTACAACGCCGATCTGTGGGACGCCGCGACGATGGAGCGTCTGCTTCAGCAGTTCGGCACGCTGCTGGCTGGGATCGCGGAGCATCCACAGCAGTCGCTGGCGGATCTGCCGCTGCTGACCGACGCCGAGCAGCAGCAGATTCTGGTTGAGTGGAACGCGTCGGCGCGCGATTACCTGCTGGATCAGCCGTTTACGCAGCTGTTCGAGGCGCAGGTGGCGCGCACACCCGAGGCGATCGCTATCGTCTGCGAGGACCAGTCGATTAACTACGATCAGCTGAACCGGCGCGCCAATCGCTGGGCCAGACAGCTCGTGGCGCTGGGCGTGGAATCCGGCGTGCTGGTAGGGCTGCTGATGGATCGCGGCATCGATTTTATCACGGCGATCCTGGCGATCTTCAAGGCCGGCGGCGCGTTCGTGCCGCTGGTGCCGCGCGATCCGCCCGCGCGACATGCGCTGGTATTGCAGCAGAGCAACTCGCCGGTGGTGCTGCTGACCTCCGACTTCGAGCCGCTGCTGGTCGAGTCACTCCAAGCGCTGCCTGAGGCCGCGCGGCCTCACGCGCTGGTCGTCGAGCGTGTGCCGGAGCTGCCGAGCGCTGACGAGAATTTGCCGGTGCGCGGCCAGTCCCGCGATCTGGCGTATGTGATGTACACCTCGGGCTCGACGGGCCTGCCCAAGGGCGCGATGGTCGAGCAGGTCGGCATGCTCAATCACATGTACGGCAAAATGCACGACACCGGCATGACCGCCGCCGATGCGCTGGCGCAGACCGGGCCGCAGTCGTTCAATATCGTGGTCTGGCAATGTATCGCGCCGCTGCTGCTGGGTGGTCGCGTGGTGGTGCTGCGCGATCAGGTCGCGCTCGATCCGCGCCGCCTGCTGCTTGAGCTTGAGCGCCAGGCGGTGACGGTGGTGGAGCTGGTGCCGGCGATGATTCGGGCGATGCTGCATGAGGGCGAGCAGCTGGCAGCCGAGCAGCCCAGGCTGGCCAGGCTGCGCTGGATGATTCCCACCGGCGACGCGCTGACCGCCGAGCTGGTGCGCTTCTGGTTCCGCCACTATCCCGCGATTCCGCTGCTCAACACCTACGGCTCTACCGAGTGCTCCGACGATCAGTGCCACTGGCCGATCCATGCCGCGCCGCCGCTCGACTATCCGCTGCCGATCATGCCGATTGGTCGTCCGATCGGCAATATGCAGGCCTACTGCCTCGACGCCCGGATGCGTCCGGTGCCGGTCGGCGTGATCGGCGAGCTGTATCTAGGCGGCATCGGCGTGGGGCGCGGCTACATCAACGATCCGGATCGCACCGCCGGCGCGTTTGTGCCCGATCCGTTCGCGCAGGGCATTCCTGCGGAGCCGGGCCGCCGTTTGTATCGTACGCGCGACCGTGGGCGCTATGACACCGACGGTACACTAGAGTTTCTCGGTCGTCGCGACATGATGATCAAAATTCGCGGCCTGCGCATCGAGCCGGGCGAGATCGAGGCGGTGCTGGCCAAACATCCCGCCGTGCGCTCCGTCGTCGTGGTGGCGCGACCCGACGCGGCAGGCGAGCCGCAACTGGTGGCGTACGTGGTTGAGAACCTAGAACCTAGAACCAAGAACCTAGAGGACGAGGGCGAAGCTGGTTCTAGGTTCTTAGTTCTAGGTTCTGCCGACTTGCGTCAGCATGTCGGCCAGTCTTTGCCCGAGTACATGATCCCGGCGCAGTTTGTGTTCCTGCCCGCGCTGCCGATCAACGCTAACGGCAAGGTCGATCGCAATGCGCTGCCGACGCCCGAGTTTGAGACTCAGCCGACCGAGGTTGCCGCGCCGCGCACGCCGATTCAGGAAGCCCTGGCTGCGATCTGGTCCCAGGTGCTGGGCGTCGAGCAGATCGGCGTTCACACCAGCTTCTTCGCGCTGGGCGGTCACTCGCTGCTGGCCTACCAGACGATCGCGCGTGTGCGCGAGGCGTTTGGGATCGAGCTGTCGGTGCGCGCAATCTTCGAGGCGCCGACGATCGCAACGCTGGCCGAGCGCATCACGCAGGCGCAGGGCGAGCGCTCCGGCCTGGTTCTGCCGCCGCTCACGCACACCGTTCACGGCAACACCGCGCCGCCCTCGTTTGCGCAGGAGCGCTTCTGGCTGTTGGCGCAGCTCGATCCCGCCAGCCCGGTGTATAACGTTCCCTTCCAGGTGCGGCTGGACGGCGTGCTCGATCCGGCGGCGCTTCAGCACGCGCTTGACGAGATCGTGCGCCGTCACGCGGTGCTGCGGACAACGCTTCAGCTGGTTGCTGGCGAGCTGCTTCAGGTGATCGCGCCCGACGGCAGCTGCCCGCTGGCCCTGCATGATCTCAGCGATCTGCCGGCGACGCAGCAGACCACGCGAGCCGCAGCGTTGACTGACGAGTTTGTGCGCCAGCCCTTCGATCTTGGACGCGGCCCACTGCTGCGCGTGGCGCTGCTGCGACTTAGCCCAACGCAGCATCTGCTGCTGCTCAACGCGCATCACGCTGTTTTCGATGGTTGGTCGCTGGGCGTGTTCACGCGCGAGATTTTGGCGGCGTATCACGGCCAGACTCAGCCCGAGCTGCCGGTGCAGTACGCCGATTACTCGGCCTGGCAGCGCCAGTGGCTGCAATCGGATGGCAGCGGCACGGCGCTTGAGGCGCAGCTCGACTACTGGCGGCAGCAACTGGCAGGCGCACCGCCGCTGATCTTACCGATCGATCATCAGCCCGCCGATCTCAGCACGGGCGGCGCGGCGATCGAGAGCTTTGTGCTTGGGCACGATCTGACACAAGGCCTGCACGAGCTGTGTCGCGCCGCCGGTGTCACGCCGTTTATGGCGCTGCTGGCCGGCTTTCAAACGTTGCTCCACCGCTACAGCGAGCAGACCGATCTCAGCATCGGCATCGATACCGCCAACCGCAGCGCGATCCAGACCGAGGATTTGATCGGCTGTTTCATCAACCTGCTGGTCATTCGCGCCGATCTCGGCGGCGATCCGTCGGTGCGTGAGCTGCTGGGCCGCGTGCGCGCCGTCACGCTGGCGGCCTACGCCCATCAGGACGTGCCGTTTGAGCTGGTGGTCAAGGCGCTCCAGCCCGATCGCAGCCAGCGCACGCCATTGTTCCAAACGCTCTTTTCGCTGCAAAATATGCCCGGCGCTGAGCTTGAGGTGCCCGGACTGTCGGCGACCGAAACGCCGCTGGGCACTGGCGTCGCCAAGTACGATCTGATCCTGATGCTGGGTCCGGACGGCGATCAGCTGCAGGGCGTGTTCGAGTACAACACCGCGCTGTTTGAGGCTGCGACGATTCGGCGGCTGGTGGCGCAGTTCCAGCGGCTGCTCGCGGCAATGATCGCTACGCCAGATGCGCCGATCTCAAGGCTGCCGCTGCTGACCACCGCCGATCTCCAAACGATCCTGATCGATCTGAACACGCCGCGCACGTTTGCCCTGGATCAGCCGGTGCATCAGCTCATCGAAGCGCAGGCGCTGGCGCATCCAGACGCGGTGGTCGCGCGCCATGGCTCGCAGTCGATCAGCTATGCTGAGCTGAACGCACGCGCCAATCAGCTGGCCCACTGGCTGCGGCTGCATGTGCCGCCCCAGGCCGCCGTTGGCGTGCTTGGCGAGCGTGGCCTGGATCTGCTGCGCGTGCTGCTGGCCACGCTCAAGAGCGGCCACACCTACATCCCGCTCACACCCGACTATCCCGACGCGCGGCTGGAGTCGATCATCGCGGACAGCGGAATCGCGCTGCTGATCGCCGAGTCGTCGCTGCTGGATCGCGCGCAACGCGTGGCGCAGGCCGCCGCCCAGCCGCCGCAAATCTGCTGCTGGAACGCCGCGCCCGTTGGGTCAGGCATTGCCGGCGCTGCGGAGTACGCCCACCAGCCGCAGCATAACCTCGACATCGCGATTCACCCACAGCAGGTCGCCAACGTCTTCTACACCTCGGGCTCAACCGGACGCCCCAAAGGCGTGATGGTCGAGCAGATCGGCATGCTGAATCATCTGTCGGCCAAGATCGAACTGCTGGAGCTGGATCGCAATAGCCGCGTGGCGCAGACGGCATCGCAAGGTTTTGATATCTCGATCTGGCAGTTTCTCGCGCCGCTGATGGTCGGCGGCCAGGTGGTGATCTACGACACCGAGACCGTGCTGGACGCGCGAGCGCTGCTGCCGGCGATGCAGCGCGACAACATCACGATCCTGGAAACGGTGCCGACGTTGCTGAGCGCCATGCTGGCCGAGCTAGCTGCCGGCCATGTCAGCGCGACGCTGCCGGATCTGCGCTATCTAATCTCGAACGCCGAAACGCTGCCGGTCGCGCTCAGCCGCGACTGGCTGCTGCGCTTCCCACATGTGCCGCTGCTCAACACCTACGGCGCAACCGAGTGCTCCGACGACACCACGCATGTGGTGCTGTGCGCGCCGCTCGCCGAGGACGCGCTGCGCGTGCCGGTCGGCACGCCGATCCCCGGCTTTGCGATCTATGTGCTGGATCGTTATCTTGCGCCGGTGCCGATCGGCGCGGTCGGGCAGATCGCGATGGCCGGCGTCGGCGTGGGCCAGGGCTATCTGGGCGCTCCCGAGCAGACGGCGCGGGTCTTCGTGCCCAATCCGTTCACGCAGGGCGTCGCTTTTGCGCCGGGATCGCGGCTGTATCTCACCGGCGATCAAGGTCGCTGGAACGCCGACGGACAGCTTGAATTTATCGACCGGCTGGATCGCCAGGTGAAGGTGCGTGGCTATCGCATCGAGCTGGCTGAGATCGAGGCCGTGCTGAGCCAGTATCCGCAGCTGCGCGATGTGGCGGTGGTGATCCAGGAGCCGCCGACCGGCCTGCAGATCGTGGCGTTCGTGGTGCCGAAGGAGAACCTAGAACCTAGAACCCAGAACCTAGAAGATTCAACTGACCCCGGTTCTAAGTTCTTGGTTCTAGGTTCTGCCGACTTGCGTCAGTATGCCAGCGCGCGCCTGCCGCACTACATGGTGCCATCGGCGTTTGTGCCGCTTGCGTCGCTGCCGATCAACACCAACGGCAAAGTCGATCGACGGGCGCTGGCGACGCTGCGCATTGGCGTGGAAACACATTCAGACGCGGAGTTTATCGGGCCGCGCACGCCGATCGAGCAGCAGCTGGCGCGGATCTGGTCCGAGGTGCTGCATGTCGATGCGATCGGCGTTCACGATAACTTCTTCGCGCTGGGCGGCGACTCGCTGCTGGTGATCGAGGTTGTGCGGCGTGCCGGCGAGGCCCGGCTGCATCTGACGTCGCGCGTGCTGCTGCAAAACCAGACGATCGCCGAGCTCGCGCCCTTGATCGGCTCGATCCCGGAGGTGCCGGCTGAGCAGGGTCTCGTCACCGGGCCGCTGCCGTTCACGCCCAACCAGGCGATCTCGTTTCTGACGCACGATCCCGACCGGCATATCTGGAATATCTCCGAGCTGTTCGAGGTCGAGCCGGGCCTGGACGCCACGCTGCTAGAGCAGGCCGCACAGGCGCTGGTAGTGCATCACGACGGGCTGCGCGTGTGCTCGGTGCAGGAGCCCACCGGCTGGCGACAGTTTATCGCGCCGCCCAGCGTGGCCTCGCCGTTCACCTACCTCGATCTGTCATCGGTGCCCGAGGCCGAGCGACGGGCGGCGATCGAGGCGGCAGCCGCGCAGCTTCAGGGCAGCTTTAACCTCCAGACCGGGCCGCTGCTGCGTGTGGCGCTCATGGATCTCGGCCCTGGTGCTGCGGCGCGGCTGATGGTGCTGACGCATCACACCGTCAGCGATCGCTACTCGTCCGAGGTGCTGTGGGAAGATTTGAACATCGCCTACGATCAACTGCGCCAGGGCCAGGCGGTCCAGCTGCCGCCCAAATCCAGCTCGCTGCTGGCGTTTTCCGAGCGTCTCAACGTCTACGCGCAGTCCGGCGCGCTTGACCAAGAGCTTCCCTACTGGCTGGCGGAACCGCGGACGCGTGTCCGTCCGCTGCCGGTCGATCATGCGGGTGGCCGACACACCGGCGCGGATGCGCGCAGCTTGCCGGTTGCGCTTTCGGGCGAAGATACCGCGCTGCTCCAATCACGCTACGGCGGCGTCGAGCATGTGCAGATCATCGATGTGCTGCTGACGGCGCTGCTCCAGAGTCTCACGCCCTGGACGGGAACCGACGAGCTGCTGATCGATCTTGAGCACCACGGTCGCGATACGATCTTTGAAGACATCGATCTGTCGCGCACCGTGGGCTGGCTCAACTACCGTACGCCGGTGCTGCTCAGCCTGGCGCATCCCGACGATCCGGCGGCGACGCTACAGTCGATCAGCGCGCAGCGTCGGGCGGTGCCCAACCGTGGGCTTGGTCATGGCCTGCTGCGCTATCTGCGCGGCGAGGAGCAGATCATGGGCCGGCTGGCGGCGCTGCGCGATCCCGAGATTCTGTTCAATTTCCAGGGCATCTATCTGCACAAGGATCGCGCGAACGTGTTTGGCGCACGTCCGGCGGCGGAGTTCAAAGGTCTTTCTTACAGCATGGTCACGCATCGTCAACACCAGCTCTTGATCGATGGGCAGATCGTCGGCGGCCAGCTGCACCTGGTCTGGACCTACGGCGAGAGCGTGTATCGTCGTGAGACCGTGGAGGCGCTGGTGCAAGCGTTTATGGCGGCGCTGCACGATCTGATTCACATCGAGGAGAGTGCTGGATTCCAGGCTCCGCAAACGCCGGTCGAGGAGTCGCTGGCGCAGATCTGGGCGGACGTGCTCGGGCTGCCGGTTGTCAGCACGCGCAGCGATTTCTACGCGCTGGGCGGCACGGGTGCGCTGGCTGAGCAGATTGTCCAGCAGGCGCAGTCACTGTTTGCAGTCGAGCTGTCGGTCGAGCAGCTGTTGGCGGTGCCAACCGTGGAGGCGGCGGCGCTGGCGATCGAGTTTGCGGTGCTGGATCAGATCGAGGAGGTTGACGAGGAGTAGCACGCAGAGTGCGGCCTTGTGCGGTTGCCAGGCTTCTGGCTTGGACTGCCGTACAGCGCATTGACTGATCTTCCGTCACAGGAACTCAGGCGCTATCTTTGGTACGCTGCTCTTCAACGAAGCTTACATCAGATCAGCAACACGCTGTTGAGGAGCACGATCATGCAACGACCCAATGGCCAGCAGACCGCGACCGCGCAGCCGCAGGACATCGCGGCGATCAAACAGATCATCGCCACGATCGAGACAGGGTTCAATCAAAAGGACGCGGCTGCGTGCGTCAAGCACTTCACGCAAGATGCAACCGTGGTCAACGTGTTAGGCATACGGGTCTCTGGGTGGTCGGCGATTCACGAAGCCCATGTGCAAGGTTTAGCGGGGCATCTGCGTGATGAATATGCGCGCTATGACGTCCACGATCTGCTGTTTTTGCGACCGGACGTGGCGATCGCTCAGGTCTACGGCTGGCCGATCACCCAAGCGGGACAGCCGATTGAGGACGGCCAGGGCATGATCGCGATGTATGTGATGGTCAAGGCGCACGAGCAGTGGTGGATCGCCGCGCGCCAGAATACGCTGCTCCCGGTGTAAAGCGTATGAATCTGGTAGGGGCGTATTGCGATACGCCCTGGGCGTGCGCAGCACGCCCCTACGAATCCCCGTTTTGTAGACGCCGACTTAGCTGGTGCGCCAGTCCAGCTTGCGGTGGACCAGCACCAGGAAGATCACCACCAGCGCCGTCAGGATCAGCATGTCGTACATCAGCCGCTGCCCCGAATCGCCGGCCAGCACCAGCCGGAACGCATCGGCGACATACGTGGTCGGCACTACCACCGCGATCCACTGTAGCGGCCTCGGCATCGCTTCGAGCGGCATCAGCATCGGCGATAAAAAGGTCACGAAGCCGATCAGCGCCTGCGCGTAGGCCATCGCGGTCTGGCCGGTGCGCGCGTAGATGCCCAGCAGCGCGCCGAAGCCCGTCAGCGACAGCGCGCTCAGCGGGATCAGCGGGATCAGAATCAGGCTGCCGACCGGCTTGAGCCCAAACATCCAGCTGCCAAACAGGTAGGCACCGATGATGCCAGGCACCGCGAAGACTAGGTACACCGAGACCATCGCCAGGATCAGCGCCAGCTTGGGAATCGGCAGCATGGCCCAGTAATCGAACTCGCGGGTTTCGCGCCCCCAGCCGATCTTGACGATCATCATCTGTGTCGGGCCGTACGCGATCGAGATCGCCATGTTGCCGCCGAGCAGAAAGATCGCCTGCTCGACGGGCATCGCGCCGTTGACGGTTTTGAAGAAAAAGATCAGCCCGAGTGGCATGACGGTGCCGAAAAACATATGGTAGAACCAGGTCGTGCGGTACTCGGTCAGCATGATCTGCGTCAAGATCACATATTGCCAGAGCATGGTCGCCAGCGTGCGGCGCGGCGGCGCGTAGGGCGGCGCGGCCAGTCGCTGATCCAGCGCGGGCTTCAGCAGCGAAGATTCACTCAAGCGGCTTGTCTCCTCCCAGTTCCATGTACACATCTTCCAGCGAGGGCGTCAGAATGCGAAAATCGTCCAGCTGCTCAAGGCCGATCTGCGCGAGCACCTGATCGATCGCGCCGCGCACAATGTCGCGATCACATAGCACGGTGAGATGTTGCTGCGAAAGCGCGCGGCACTCGCCAAGCTGTTCCAGCAGATCGCGATAACCGTTCGGCTCGGTTTTGAAGAGCAGCTCCAGCCGCACGCGCTGCTCGACCTGCGCTTTCAGTCCGCCGGG
>JAFAYS010001019.1 GCA_019240175.1 Chloroflexota bacterium
CAGGCGGCGGCGCTCAGCCAGGAAGCAGGCACAGCGATCCGGCTGAGTCCGTTCTTCGCGGGCATCTCCGATATGAGCTTTTTGGGCAGCGCCATCGCCGAGGAGGAAGTTGACGCGATCGCGCAGAACACGCCGGCCTCCGCAACCAAGCTGCGCTTCGACTACGCCGCGATCAGCGCGCTCGACCTGCCGACGATCAATATCGGGCCGTGGGGCCGCGACTACCACCAGCGGCTTGAGCGCGTCCACGCGCCGTACTCGTTCGAGATCGTGCCGGAGCTGGTCTGGCGTATCGTCGGTCGCCTACTGAGCCAATAATCGATCATCTGTGTGGAGCTGGAAGAATCAACGAACGCTGCGCCAGGGCTGGCGCAGCGTTCATGCATGACACGTATCGAAAAGCTCCTCAGCCAGAATGAGCGGCGACACCTTCGGCGGCAAGCCACCAGTAGCGCTGCGCTGCTTCCGTCCGCGATTGAACTTTGAGCTTGCGAAAAATATTCTTGAGATGTGTTTCTACCGTGTAGCGGGCAATCCCCAGGCTATCGGCGATCTGCTGATTGCGTTTGCCCTGGGCGATGAGCGCTAAAATTTCCTGCTCGCGACTGGTCAGTGCCGGACGGGGGCGCATCTGACGCTCCTTTCCTGGTAGGGTAGAGGTAGCTTCTGGTTTCATAAATGGGGATCGATCTATTGCCTCAACGAGTGATAACACTATTGAAACAGAAGCGGCGGCGGCTGAGAAGATCTTTCTAGTACAGTTGACTACTACAAAATTGATACACAACCGATACAGAATCAAACGCTGCTGCTGTCAGTCAGGCATCAGCCAATTGTACAACTACGCGATCAATCCGGGTATATGCTTTAATGGTATCGAATATTGCACGACGATGTGTCCGACACGAGCCGCTCTCGCCGAGCAGCGGCTGATCGTTTTGCAAGGAGTAACATTATGCGTCGTACATCCATCTTTACCAGCCTGCTATGCCTGGCGCTGATCTTTGGCGTCTTCACCACGACCCGCGCCCAGGAAGAAGTTGTGTTTCCCGAGACCGGCCATCGCGTCAGCGGTCGCTTTCTCCAGTTCTGGCGACAGCAGGGCGGCCTGGCCGTCTTCGGCTATCCGCTCACGGATCAGCTGACCGAGAATGGCCGCAGCGTCCAGTATTTCGAGCGCCAGCGCTTCGAGCTGCATCCCGAAAATCAGGCACCATACGATGTGCTGCTGGGCCGGCTGGGCGCTGAGATCCTGCCCGACTGGCAGAGCCAGCCGACTGCGGCGGGCGCGGTCGCAGGCTGCACCTACTTTGCCGAAACGCGGCACAACGTGTGTAACCAGCAGGCGCAGGCCGGCTTCTTGAACTACTGGCAAAGCCACGGCCTGGAGTTCGACGGTCGCGCCGGGAAAAGCTATGCCGAAAGTCTGGCGCTCTTCGGCCTGCCGATCACCGAGCCCTACCAGTACACCAACAGCAGCGGCGTGACCGTGCAGACCCAGTGGTTCGAGCGCTCACGCTTCGAGTGGTATCCCAATAACCCGAATGAGTTCAAAGTCCAGCTTGGACGCTTGGGCGCGGAGCTGGGCTCGTCCGGCACAGCGCAACCAATCCCAGCCGGCGCGGTCCAGACTGTGGTCACCTACTACGACGCGATCAATCGGCGCAGCTTTGCCGAGGCGTACGCGCAGTGGGCCAACAATGGCGCGGCCAGCAACCAAACCCAGGAGCAGTTTACCGAAGGCTTCGACAACACGGTGCGGGTAAGTCTCCTGCTCGGCAATCCCAAAGTCCTGAGCGCCGATCTGGTCGAGGTGCCGGTGACGATCCTGGGCGTGATCAACGTGCCGCGCGGCAATCCGGATCAGCAGGTCCAGCAGTTCCAGGGCTCGTATCGTGTGCAGCGCTTCGGCAACACCTGGAAGCTGGCCAGCGCGGCGCTTGGCCCGTTCAACGGACCGCTGCCGCCGTCGCAGTTCGCCAGCCCAATCAACCTGCTGCAATCCTACTATGCGGCGATTAACGATCGCCAGTTTGCGCGCGCCTACACCTACTGGAACAATCTGGGCCAGGCCAGCAATCTTAGCTTCGGCGACTTCCAGCAGGGCTTTGCAACCACCGGTCAGGTCGCGATCACGCTTGGCACGCCGGAGGCCGAGGGCGCGGCTGGCTCGATCTATATCACCGTACCAATCGTGATTGTGGCCACGCAGAACGACCGCAGCGTACGCACCTATTGCGGTGACTACACACTGCGCGGCCTGAACGTGCAGCCCTTCAATCAGTTCGGCCTGCGCATCGAAAGCGCGCGGATCTTTGAGGCCGGCAGCGGCGTGCGACCCGATACTGACCAGGTTCAGCAGCTGCTCACCGGCTGCCAGCAGCAGTAATCCCACGTTCCCCCGAGCGCGTCATAGCTTGATCGAGCTGTGGCGCGCTCAACTTTCATCCACGATCGCGGCGCACCCATTGCCCCACGCGCCGAGATTCAGTACAATCCTGGCTGGCGATTTCGCCATCCGACCAGGGCTACACTATGCAAATTCTTTCGGCTGAGAATCTCAGCAAACAATATGATGACCGCCAGCTCTTCGCGGGGCTCTCGTTTGGCGTGCAGCAGGGCGAGCGCATCGGCCTGATCGGCGTGAACGGCAGCGGCAAAAGCACGCTGCTCAAGATCGTCGCGGGCGTGGAGCAGCCTGACAGCGGGCAGGTCACCTACCGCAACGGCACGCGCGTGGCCTATCTGGCGCAGCAGCCCGAGATGGACGAGCGCATTACCGTGCGCGATTACATGTTCTCGGGCACCGGCGAGCGTCGCCATCTGCTGCGCGACTACGACGAGATCGTGTCAGGGCTGCGCGAGTCGCCCGACGATCCGGCGCTGCTGCAGCGGCTCAGCGACGTCAGCGCCCAGCTCGACGCGGCGGGCGCGTGGGATGCCCAAACCGAGGTCGAGGCGATCCTGTCGCGGCTCGGCATCAGCGATCTCAACCAGCCGCTGGGCACGCTCTCGGGCGGCCAGCGACGACGCGTTGCGCTGGCCCATGCGCTGATCGAGCCCGCCGACCTGCTGATCCTTGACGAGCCGACCAACCACCTTGACGCCGATACGGTTGACTGGCTGGAAACGCTGCTGGGCCGTCTGCCCTCGGCGCTGCTGCTGATCACCCACGATCGCTATGTGCTCGACCGGCTGGTCAAACACACCTGGGAGCTGGATCGCGGCACGCTCTACCAGTACGAGGGCGGCTACAGCGTGTTTTTGCAGCAAAAGCTTGAGCGCGCCGCCCAGCGTGCCGCCGATCAACAGCGCCAGGCCAGCATTATGCGTCGTGAGCTTGCCTGGCTGCGTCAGGGTCCGACCGGACGCGGCACCAAGCAGAAGGCGCGCATTGAGCGTATCACCGACATGCAGGATCAGCCCGAGGCCGCGCCCGATCAAAGCTTAGAGATCACGCTTGGCACGCAGCGGCTCGGCACGCGTGTGCTTGAGCTGAAGGATGTGGCCAAAGCCTACGATCACCGCACGCTGTTCAGCCATCTCGACCTGGAGATCGGACGCGGCGAACGGCTGGGCATCGTCGGGCCGAACGGCTCCGGCAAATCCACGCTGCTCAATCTGCTGGCCCAGCGCGATCAGGCGGATGCTGGCATTGTGGAGCGCGGCGAGACCGTGCAGCTGGCCTACTACGATCAAGAAAGCGAGGCGCTGAACGAGTCGCTGCGGGTGATCGACTATGTGACCGAGGCGGCGGCGCTCGTGCGCACCAGCGACGGCCAGATCGTCTCGGCGGCGGATATGCTCGATCGCTTTTTGTTTCCGCCGCGCATGCACTACGCGCTGATCGGCACGCTCTCGGGCGGCGAGCGACGCCGGCTGTACCTGCTGCGCACGCTGATGTTTGCGCCCAACGTGCTCATGCTCGACGAGCCCAGCAACGATCTGGATGTGCAAACACTGGCGGCGCTGGAAACCTATCTCGACAACTTTGGCGGCACGCTGATCATCGCCTCCCACGACCGCTACCTGCTCGATCGCACCGTCGATCATCTGCTGGTCTTCGAAGGCAACGGCGTAGTACGCACCTTTCCGGGCAGCTACTCAGCCTACGCAGCCGATCGCCGGGAGCGCCAGGCGCAGCAAGCCAGGCCGGTTGAGCGCAACCCAGCCGCCAAGCCCACGCGCGAGCCACGACCGCGCACGCTCTCGTTCAAGGAAAAGCGCGAGCTAGCGACGCTTGAGGAGCGCATCGCCAGCCTGGAAGCGCAGCAGGCCGAGCTTAACGCTCGGCTCAGCAGCGGCGACACCTCTTACGACGAGATGCAGCGCCTGGCGGAGTCACTTTCCGCGACCGGCAGCGAGCTTGAGCAGGCCTTTGAGCGCTGGGCCGAACTGGCCGCGATCGCCGAAAATACCGCGTGAGATCATCTCACAAGCTCGGTTAAACAACCAGCGCGCTTCGCCAATCACTCAGCGAAGCGCGCTTTGCTATGATTCGCAGCGACTTATTCCTGCGATTGACGGACCAGTCGCGCAAGACCCGACGAGCCGCTGGCCTTGCTGAGCAGCAGCGCATCCAGCGAGAAGCGCCCAGGGCCAACCAGCGCGAAGACCAGCGCGACGATCAGATACAGCGCCGGCAGCTCAAACGAGCCACTCTGACTCACCCAGGGATCGCCGCGCGTCACGTGCGTGAAGACCGCTACCGCCATCGTGCAGATCAGGCCCAGCATCGCGATCGGCGTGAACAGGCCCAGGATCAGCGCCAGGCCGCCGCCAAACTCCGAGATCGCCGCCAGCGCCTGCAAAAAGCCG
>JAFAYS010001162.1 GCA_019240175.1 Chloroflexota bacterium
CGCCGTCGATCTCGGGGTGATAGTCGGGGAACTCGGTGATGATCTCGGTACGCAGCGTGGTCTGCTGCTCGACGAAGCGCAGCATCTCCGGCCCGCGATCGACATACACCTCGATTAGCTCGGCGTCGCCGCGACCGTCGGCCAGCCGCGTGATGTAGCGGATCGCCGCTTCGCGCGAGTCGGGGAAGCCAGCCTCGACCTGGTGGTGATTGCAGGGAATCCATATCGCGCCCGCCGATACCGCCGTCGTGCCGCCTACCAGCTCGGTTTTTTCCAGGATCGTGACCTGCGCGCCCTGCGTGTGCGCTGCCAGCGCCGCCGTCAAACCCGCGCATCCGGTCCCGATGATCAATACATCCGTCGTTCGATTCTGCGTCGGCGCGTGCTCGTTCTGGATCATGAGGGCTCCTCCTAAAGAGAACCTAGAACTAAGAACCTAGAACCTAAACAAACGATTAAAAGAACAAAGGAACAAAAAAGAGCTTTAAGTGTCTTTGTTCCCTTGTTCTCTTGTTCTCTTGTTCTGCCGACTAAAAGAGATCGTCGACGTCTTCGAGCACCTGGCTGTAGTCTTTTTTGACGGCCATCTTGGGTGCGACCGCCGCATAGAACGCTTCGTCGTAGGGCCGCGTGCGGATGACCACCGGCATCGGCACGGCATGGCCCAGGATCATCGCCTGTTGACGCGTGTCGAGGCTGGCCAGCACGGCCCGTAGTTTCGCCGCGCCGCCCACGCCGGTAAAGACCGCGTCGATGTCGCGCTCGTCGTTGAGCAGCGCTGTGATGCGCGAGCCGAGCTGTGACATGACCTCGTTGTCGATCGCGCTGGGTCGCTGGTCCACGATCAGCAGTGTGACGCTGTACTTGCGCAGCTCACGGGCGATCGTGCCGAAGATCGTTTGCTTGGCAGCCTGCGGATTGAGGAATTTATGCGCTTCTTCGATCGTGATCACCAGCGGACGTGGCCGATCCGCCTCGCGCTTGGATTGCAGATAGGTCTCGGTCTGCTCGATCCAGCGCTGGTGGATGCGCCGCGTGATGATGTTGGCAACCAGCATGTAGGCCAGCGTGGAGTTGTGCTGGCCGAACTCAAGCACGACATGGTTGCCGGCGACCAGCGCGTCGATAATGCCGTTGACCGACGAGACCGGCGCTTTTTCGCGCACAAAGCCCAGCCGTGCCACCTGCTCTAGCTTACGCTTCAGCGCCGCCAGCGAGCCGCTGTGCGCGCCGCTGTTTTTGGCAAACTCCTCAAGCGCCGTCGAGTCCATCGCGCGCAGCCGCTCGAACCAGTTTTTGCCGAAGTGATCGACCAGCAGATACGACGACTCGGCGGCGGTCGCGGTCAGGTTGAGCTCGTCTTGCAGCAGGATGATATCTTCGACGTCGATCTGATCCAGGCCGATCACGACTTCGCTGTCGATCGCGACGCCGCGCTGCCGCGACGATTTGGGATCGAGCGAGTAGACCAGCACCTGGTGGCCGAAGAGCTGGCGCAGCCCTTTGACAAAAATATTGTCCTCGGATTTGGAGTCCCAGCCGTACTCGGAGTGCATGTCGAAGATCAGCGAGCTGGCGGCGTTGGTTTTGATCACGCCGCAGAGCAGCAGCCGCGTCAAAAACGATTTGCCGGTGCCGGACTTGCCGAACACGCCGTTGGAACGCTCGACTAGCCGTCCAAGATCCAGGCAGACCGGAATGTCCATATCGAGTGGCATGCCCATCTGAAATTTGGTGCCACCCTCCGCGCCAAAGACCTGCGCAAAATCGCTCTCGTCGGCGGTGTGCACCGGCGCGAAGTGGCGCGGCACCGTGCGCACCGGCCTCAGTCCCTCCAGCGCATCGACCATCAGCATCGGCGAAACGTTGAAGGTGCCGTAGGTGGTGGTGCCGCCGAGCACACGGCGCAGAAAATCATCGCTGTCGGGCGGCGGATCGGCCAGCACATCGCGGTTGGCGGCGTCGAGCTTCACATCGCTGATCATCGAGAAGAACTGGTGCTGTTCGCCCTGGATCACGACGAACTGGCCGACGCGCAGCTCCTCGATCGAGCAGGCCGCGTCGAGGCGCACGGTTAGGCCCTCCGTCAGCGATCCTGACACAACGGTGCCGAGTTTTTCTCTATCTGGTAGGCGCATGAGGCGTTCCTGGTAGGTGAAAGCGTGTAGCGCAAGCATACCATACGGAGAACCTAGAACCAAGAACCAACGAAGAACCTAGAACCTAGAACCCAGAACCTAGAACCTAACGAAGGAACAAATGAACAAAGAACAAAGGGAAGAACAAAGAACAAACCAGAGACAGAAGAATAAAAGGCCATAAAATGTATGATAAGGCTTTACAATTCTGGTGAATATTGTACTTCGTAGGGGGCGTGATTTATCACGCCCTGAAAAATAGAATCGCCATTTATAAATTTGCTGATTTCGTTAATCGTTACGCTTACATTCTTCCGCTCGTCTCGTCCACTATGCCTCACTCTTTCGTAGAACCCTAGGTTCTAGGTTCTAAGTTCTAGGTTCTGGGCAGCGAAACATACGTTTGACATAAGCCACGGTTTGCGCTACCATCCCGGCTCACGAATTAATCATACCGGACACGGAGCCGCCCGATTATGCGCGACCAGCTTGATCAGTTTCTGGCACATCTTGCTAGCGAACGCAAGCTTTCAGCCAATACTACTTCTGCGTATCGTACCGACCTGGAACAGTTTATCTCGTTCGTCGCCGATCGCGGTCATGATTCATGGCACAGCTTGCAGCGCGACGACGTTATCGCATTCCTGATCTTCTTGAAAGAGCGACGCTACGCAACCTCGACCCTCGCCCGCCGGACTGCGGCAGTTAAATCGTTCTGCGATTTTCTGGTCCGCTCCAAAGTGATCGAAGCCGATCCTACCGCCGATCTGGACTCGCCGCGTGTGGATCGCACGCCACCGCTGGCGATCTCGGTCGTTCAAGTCGATGAGCTGCTGGAATTGCCGCTGCGCTCATCCGGCCCCGAGGCCCTGCGTGACAAAGCCATGCTGGAGCTGCTTTACTCCACCGGCATGCGCGTCTCGGAGCTGGTCGCGCTCGATCTCGACGATGTAAATCTTGAGGCCGAATGCGTGCGTTGTAGCGGACGCAACAAAGAGCGCCAGCTACCGATCAGCGTCTCGACGGTGACCGCGCTGGAAGAATACCTCGACATCGCGCGTCCCCAGCTTGCACGTGGCAGCCGCCATGTCGACAGCGCGCTGTTCCTCAACCATCGCGGCAAGCGCCTGACCCGCCAGGGCTTCTGGCTGATTCTGAAGCGCTACGCCAAAGATCTGGATATTCACGATCTCACGCCGCACACGCTGCGCCACTCGTTTGCGACGCATATGCTGGCGAACGGTGCGGATCTGCGCTCGGTGCAGCAGCTGCTGGGCCACGCCTCGATCTCCACCACCCAGATCTACCAGCAGGTCGGCCAGGTAGCCGCCGGCGAAAAGCGCCAGCGCGTCGTCAGCGTCGAAGACTAGCCGCTCTCGTTTTGCGATAAGGACACAGGCTTCACTGTGTCCTTATTTGTGTTTAAGGCCGCGATCCGACGATTGCAAATGTAGAACTTCTGTGCTATAAGCTTAAGACGATCTGTAGCAGCAGGAGGAACTTCTATGCGGCTGACACACGTGCGGTTGTTGGTCTCCGACCATGATACCTGTTTGCGATTTTACCGCGATACGCTCGGCTTTGAGCTGATCACGGGCGGCGAGAGCCAGGTGTATAGCGAGCTCCAAGCGGGCGACGGAATCATTCTGGCGCTGTTTGTGCGCCAGTGGATGGCCGAGGCAATCGGCATGCAGGATTTGCCGGCTGATTCTAACGCTCAAGATCGGGTCGTGCTCACCTTCGAGGTTGAGAGCGTGGACGCGTCCTATGCACAATTGCGCGAGCGCGGCGTAGAGTTTGTGGCAGCGCCAGCCGATCGACCAGATTGGATGATCCGCACGGCGCATTTTCGCGATCCCGACGGCAACCTGATCGAGATCAATAATCCGCTGGCCAACGACCGCTAGGTAGGATGAGGGCACATGTCAGAGTCGCAGGTTGATACAATCGTACGCGAGCATGGGCGGCGGGTTGCGGTGTATGTGGTGACCAAGGGCGATCGAGAGCGAACAGTGGTATTTTGCCACGCCGCGCCTGGCTCCGCCGCCTTCGATCCTGATCCAGAGCAGACGCGGGCACGTGGTGTCACGTTGTTGTCACTGGATCGACCGGGCTACGGCCAGTCTGAGCCGGTCTCCGGCGCTGATTGGGCCAGCGTTAGCGCGGCAGCCGACGACATGACAGCGATGCTGGATCAGCGTGGACTTGGATCGGTGGGCGTGGTGGGCTGGTCGGCGGGCGGACGCGTGGCCCTGGCGCTGGCGGCGCGTCGCCCTGAGCTGGTGGATCGCGTGGTGGTGGTGGCGACGCCCGCGCCGCATGAAGCGGTGCCGTGGATTCCGGATGAGCAAATGGCCGGGCTAGAGCAGCTGCGCGGTTTACCTGCCGAGCAAGTCCATGCAGCGCTGAGCCAGCAGCTTGGGGCGTTGCAGCCAGAGGGCGCGGATATGACTTCAGCACTGCCGTTGCTGGGCGTCACTCCTGCCGACGATGCGGCCCTGGCACTGCCGGGTGCGCGCGATCGATTGGAGCGCATGTTACAGGCGGCCTTTGCGCAGGGAGTTGCCGGCATGGTCGGCGATATTGCGGGCTACTGTTTACAGCCCTGGGGCTTTGAGCCGGGCGAGGTGCAGGCCAAGACGCTGCTGATCTATGGCTCCAAAGATCCGGTTGCCTGCTCGCGACATGGCACATGGTGGCAGAAACAGCTGCCGAACGCGCGGCTGGAAGTATCTCCCGGAGCCGGTCATCTCGTGATCCTGCCGATGTGGCACCGCGTGCTCTCGTTTCTCGCGCCGCGCACAAAGAGCAAGTAAGCGGCAATAGCATGGCGTGTGCGCGGCGCAATCAGTCATCATGGCGCTTATAGTTTGGAGCTGTCGCGCCGGTAGGTTTTGGAGCGGGCGTGGTTTGCGCTGGTCCGAATGCGCCATTCTGTCGGTGTAAACTGCGATTCCCGGAGCCACTGAAAAACTGGCTGATCTCCATTGGGAGCAATCTCGATCAGATCCGTGCCGGCTACAAATGGGTAGATCGCTTGCTCGCCGCTCAGCGCGACAAAGAAGTGTCTGCCTGTTGGCTCGCCCGAGGCATGGGCCGGCAAAAAGACCGGGCCGTTCCAGGCTTCATCGTGCTGCACGGCAGGCGCTTGATTCCCGATCATCTGCGCCTTGAACAACAGGCGGTTGTGGTGCCATAGCTCCATCTCCGGCTGGCTGGTGTTGATGTAAACATCGGCGTGGGTGTACGGCGTCTGGAAGAAGCGGCGCTCGGTCCAGGCCAGCAGTCGCAAAGAGTTGAAGGCGTGCGCCAGGTAAAAGCTGTCGTGCTGTGGCTGATCGCGATCTGTACAGGTCGCGATCGTCACGATCAGCTCGCGAAAGGCCAGGCCCTTCCACACGAGCGCGGTCGCGCTGAGGACGATCTGGGCGGCTCCGTCGGAGGATGCGGGCAGCAGCCGATATGGCTGAAGCAATCTCCGCCAAAAAGCTAGATCCGCCGTGCCATGCAGCGTGACCTCGCGAACATTAGTAATTTCAGCCGTATAGCGAATGTGGTCGGGGTGCGTAAATGAACTCACAGTGTAGCTCCTCATTTCACCTAGTCTCAAAATCCAATATTGGCACACGATGGATGGTAGACAAGCGATACAACAATCACACTTGGATAATCATCATCGGTTTTAAGCTTGGTCACCCGAATCTCTTCATCTGAAAGTTGTTTGAATTGGAGTATTCCATGTCCGCTATTTGCTTCAAACCGAGTTTTTAAGTAGATAACGTCCCATGAAGAGGGTGAGCCACCTTTCCATTCACCCGGCGGCAGCGCGGCCATAAATTCGTGGACCGCTTCTGCTTTGTCATAGACCGTGCTGATGGTCGCGTGCGTGATGGCTCCGTAGCAGAAGGGCGTATGGCTTAGTTCTTCATACAGCGAAGGTGGCGTCTGCTTAATAATACGAAATGCAGCAGGAAGCGACAGCCGCTCCCATTCGCGCTCAAACTCTTGAAGTACCCGCCTACGAGCTTCTTGCTTTCTGCGTGGTTCAAGAGCCTTCTCACGTTCGTACCAAAGATATCCACCCGCGATCGCCAGAAGTAACAGTATGACAGAGATGAGTTTTTTTGAAGATAGCATCGTACTCCTCGTCGACGTATAGTCACACGATCTTCAAGTATACAGCGGGTATGCACCAATCCTCTCTCCATCATCGATAACGACTATAGCATGTCTATTTTGTTGTTGCACTGAAGACTTTCTACCTGTTCTTGATGCTCCGTTCGCGCCTCATTCCTTCGTCCTTTCGTTAGGTTCTAGGTTCTCCGTTCTAGGTTCTCCGTTCTTTCGTCCCTTGCCAGCTTTTTGCGGCTGTGCTATCCTACCGATCCAGCGATGAAGCAGAGGAGTACCCGAGCGAGCACGATCAGAGAGCCGGCGGCTGGTGCGAGTCCGGTGGCGCGAAAGCGGGGAATGGCGCTGTGGAGCTGTAACCTTGGATGAGGGGCGCGTGCGGTGATCGCTGCGTGCGCAACTGGGGTGGAACCGCGGTGATACGAGGCGTACAGTGTTACGCCCTTACATCGTCCCCAGGCGGCAATTGAACTGCTGCCTGGGGATGTTTGATTCTCCGGCAGCCGCATCAAGGAGGCCAGTATGCCTGCTCAGACGATGGATCAGGTGGTGTCGCTGTGTAAGCGGCGCGGCTTTATTTTCCCTGGATCGGCGATCTATGGCGGCTTGCAGGGCACGTACGATTATGGCCCGCTCGGCGTGGAGCTGAAGAACAATCTCAAGATGGCCTGGTGGCGCGCCAATGTGTGGGAGCGCGACGATATGGAAGGCCTGGACGCGGCGATTCTGATGAATAAGTCGGTCTGGCGCTATTCCGGCCACGAGGAAACCTTTGTCGATCCGATGGTCGACTGCCGCAGCTGCAAGATGCGCTGGCGCGCCGATCATATCCAGGGCAAGTGTCCCAACTGTGGCTCGACCGATCTCACGGAGCCGCGACCGTTCAACATGATGTTCAAGACGCAGGTCGGGCCGATCGCCGACGAGGAGTCGTTTGCCTACCTGCGGCCCGAGACGGCGCAGGGCATCTTCGTCAACTTCAAGAATGTGCTCGACAGCACCAATCGCAAGCTGCCCTTTGGTATCGCGCAGATGGGCAAGGCGTTTCGCAACGAGATCACGCCGCGCAACTTCATCTTCCGTGTGCGTGAGTTCGAGCAGATGGAGATCGAGTACTTTGTCAGACCGGGCGAGGACGAGGCCTGGCATGAGCGCTGGCTGGAAGATCGGCTGCGCTGGTGGGCAAGTGTCGGCGTTTCGCGCGAAAACCTGAGCGTGTATGACGTGCCGCGCGACGAGCTGGCGCACTACTCCAAGCGCACCTACGATCTGTTCTACAAGTTCCCGTCGATCGGCGCTGAGGAGCTTGAGGGTATCGCCAACCGCACCGACTTCGACCTGGGCTCGCACACCAAGGATCAGGAAAAGCTCAATCTGCACGCGCGGGTCAAGGCCAATCCTGACAGCACCGAGCGGCTGTCGTTCTTCGACCAGGAGCTCAAGCAGCATATCGTGCCGTTTGTGATCGAGCCGTCGGCGGGCGTGGATCGCGGTGTGCTGGCCGTGCTGTGCGACGCCTACGCCGAGGAGCAGGTTAAGGCCGTGCCCGCCGAGCGTCTCAAGCCGATCGAGGAAGCGCTGCAAGCGTTTCTTAAATCGGTTGGCCGTAACGAGAAGCTGCACGCCGCGCACAAAGAAGCGATCCTTGAGGCCGCCGAGCGCATCACCGGCGATCTGGAGCGCAATCTGGCCGGCGTCGGCGCGCTGCTGGGCATGCCGGGTGCGGAATCGATCGAGGTGGGACGTAAGCTGCGCGGCCAGGCTGAGCCCGTCGCCGACGAGTTTTATCGCTCGGTGCTGCGTCTCAAGCCCGCGCTGGCACCGATCAAAGTCGCGGTGCTGCCGCTCAAGAAGAACAACGAGCGCATCGTGGCCACGGCGCGACAAATTCGCTCGCAGCTTCAGCGCAGCGGCGGCATGCGCACGGTCTACGACGACACCGCAGCGATCGGCAAGCTGTACCGGCGTCAGGATGAGATCGGCACGCCGTTCTGCATCACCGTGGACTTCGACACGCTGGGCGAGGGCAAAGATCCCGCGCTGACCGACACCGTGACCATCCGCGATCGCGATACCATGGCGCAGGAGCGCGTGCCGATCGCGGAGCTTGACGCGTATCTCAAGGAGCGGCTGCGCTAATCGCCAGCAGTTGACTCGCTCGTTTACGATCCGACCGTCAGGGACGCGTTCCCTGGCGGTCTCGTCAATCTTTTCCCAGAGACGAAGTATGAAAATCTACACGCTTACCAGCCATGTGGCGGATCAGCTGGGCGCGCTGGAGGCCGCCAGCCTCACACGACGCCGTAGGCTCAAGCCGCTGCTCTGGCTGCTCGTGGTGCTGACAGTCGGCGCGTTGCTCTGGTTCGGGCTGCGCGGACAGCTTCAGCTGGCGGTGCTCTTCGGCGGCGCTGGTGTGATCGCGCTGGTGGTGCTGGGCGTGATCGCAATCGCCGGGCCGAACGAGCGCGATGTCGCGATCAAACGTTCGGGCGCTGCCGGCGAGGCGGTGCTGCCGCAGCTACTCCGATCCTTGCCCGATAGCTACACGCTGCTGAATGGCGTGCCGGTGCCTGGCTGGCGTGCCGACATCGATCATGTGCTGGTTGGTCCCAGCGGCATCTGGGCGATCGAGGCCAAACACCACGTCGGGATGGTGCAGTGCGTCGGCGATGCCTGGGGCTATACGCGGCTGGGTCCCGGCGGCGTGCCGCGCGAAGGTCATATCGGCAGCCCTTCGCAGCAGGTGCGGCGCGCGGCGGAATCGCTTGAGCGCTATCTGCGGCAGCACGGCGGCTCTAGAAACATAGCAGGGCTTGATGTGCAGCCGCTGGTGGTGTTTACACATCCACAGGTCGAGCTGGATCTCGAAGCGCCGACCTTGCCGATCTTTAAGGCGGCTGCGGTCGAAGCGTTTATCATCAGCCAGTCAGTCAAGCTCAAGCCCGTTGCCAGCGAACGGATCGTCGGCTGGCTGCGTGAGCTGCGTCCCGCTCAGCGCTAAGCTTGATTGATCATTTCTGTATCTTTACCCGTTCCTGTGTGATCAAGTATAGGAGCGGGTTTTTTGTTGCGTAAGTCGCGTCTGTTTTTGGGCCTGCCTGTAATACTATGCTTAGCATTAGGCAGCTTCAAGCTGAACATACTCGCCCTCTGAGGAAGCTTTTGGTATCGGTAGGCCGGCTTCGCGCAGCGCTTCAATATGCAATGCGATCGCTTCGTGGATCAGTTCCCTGACTTCTTCCTGTGTTTCGCCAACTGCGACGCAGCCTGGAAGATCTGGAACGTAGGCTCCATAGCTTGTGTCACCGTGCTCAATAACAACAAGGTATCTTGTCATAACTGTCCTTCCGTTGGTGATTGCAACCCAGCTTGTTTCAAGATGCTCTTGAGCGTCCCAGGAGGAATATCAAGGCTTAGCTTTCCAGATATTGTGACTAATCCCGGCTTTCGTGGATGTTTGTAGTGTCGATGACTTCCTCGGATTCGAACAAGCTGCCAGCCATCATCCTGTACTAGCTTAATCGCGTCTTTGACTTTCATAGCAAAGACTTTACCAATGATTAAGCCATCTGGACGCCAAAATTCGTGTGGATCTCGCTAAAACTTCTGCTGCACGCTACTCCACCGGCACCGGCACCTGCTCCACAATCCGCTGCACAACGCGGCTGGCGGATCGGCCACGCAGGCGCGCTTCCGGCTGCAAGATCAGGCGATGGCTGAGCGCCGGCACCGCCATGCGCTTCACATCGTCGGGCAGTACCCAATTGCGGCCTTGCAGCGCGGCGTAAGCCTGGCTGGTCTGGTACAGCGCCAGCGAGCCGCGCGGACTCGCGCCTAGCTCCATCTCGTCGGCTTCGCGCGTGGCTCGCACGATCGAGATGACATATTGGCGCACGACATCGGCGACCTGCACCTGCTTGACGGCGGCTTGCATGGCGCGGATCTCTTCGGCGCTGGCCACGCTGCCCAGATCGAGCAGCGGATTCGTCTGGCTATGCCGCAGCACGATCGCGTCTTCTTCCGCCGCCGAGGGATAGCCCATGTCGAGCTTGAGCAAAAAGCGGTCGAGCTGGGCCTCGGGCAGCGGAAACGTGCCTTCCAGCTCGATCGGGTTTTGGGTGGCGACGACCAGGAATGGCCGCGGCAGCACATGCGTCTCGCCGTCGATCGTGACGGTGCGCTCTTGCATGGCTTCCAGCAGCGCCGACTGTGTGCGCGGCGTGGCGCGGTTGATCTCGTCGGCCAGAATGATCTGCCCAAAGAGCGGCCCCGGACGAAAAACAAAATCCGCCAGCTTCTGGTTGAAGTACGAAAGGCCGGTCACATCGGTTGGCAGCAGATCGGGCGTGAACTGAATGCGTTTGAACTCACAGTTGAGCGACTGGGCCAGCGAGCGCGCCAGCGTGGTCTTGCCGGTGCCGGGCACATCTTCCAGCAAAACATGGCCCTCGCACAACAGCGCCACCAGAAACAGCTCGATCACATCTACTTTGCCGACGATTACCTGCCCAATTTGACGCTGGATACGTCCGCTAATATCGCGAACAATCGTCACACCCTCTGCACGATTTTGCACAGTATGCTCCTTGCTGCCATGTGTTATTACAGGCGCAAGTCTAGCATACTTCGTTTTGCGCATCTGCGGCGAATTGCGCCCCAACCTGATATGATCGGCGGAGCATATGCATTGCTGCTATAATAAGCTGTAGTATCAATTCACGGCACTAGACGTGCTTAGTGATATAGAATCTAGATCACGAGGAGTACACTGCACATGATGGATATGTCGATGGGCATGCAGATGACCCCGCAGATGCAAATGAAAGCGTCGCCTGCGCTCATCGCACTCAACAACATGCTCATTCTTTCAACGCTGGAACTACAACAAATGATCCAGCAAGAGTTGGAAGAAAACCCCGCGCTCGAGCTCAACGAGGCTCAGGAAGATCTTTGCCAGCGCTGCGGACGTCCTTTCACCGGCACAACCTGCATGAACTGCTTGCAGGAAGATCTGCGCACCATGGAAGCGGATCGCGATCCCTACTCCGGGCCGACCGAAGACGAAGAGTTCGATCCGCTGATGCTGGTCGCTGCTCCGCCCTCGCTCGGCGAGACCCTGCTGCGCGATCTGCGTGCTAGCTTGTCCTCCGAAGATCACTTCATCGCCGAGTATTTGATCGGCAGCCTTGACGATCAGGGCTACCTTGAGGGCTCGCTGGAAGACATCGCCGCGACGCTCTCGCTGGACGTGGAGCGCGTGGAGCTTGTGCTGACCAAGCTGCAAGATGTCGGGCCGGTCGGCGTTGGCGCGCGGGATGTGCCGGAGTGTCTGCTGCTCCAGCTGCGGCGCTTGCGGCAAGAGGGCGTGACGCATCCATTTGTGGAGCAGATCATCCGCGAGCATTGGGTGGATCTCGGTGAGCATCGTTACGGTGCGATCGCGCAGTCGCTGGGCATCACCTACGATCAGGTTGTCGAGGCGCGCGATTTTATTCGCAAGTATCTGCGCCCGTATCCGCTGGAGCGCGGCAACAGCGATGGCATGCTCAGCCCAACTCAAACGACGTATCTGACGCCGGATGTGATCATCCGTGAGGAAGAGGGCAAGCTGGTGGCCGAGGTCGTCGAAAGCCAGCGCTACTTTTTGCGGCTCAATCCGCTCTACCAGGAACTGGCCCGCCAGGCCGCGCGCACCAACGAGGCCAATGTGACCTCGGAGGAAAAGGAGCATCTGACCCAGTTTGTGGGCCGCGCGCAGCTCTTCCTGACCAATCTGCGCCAGCGCCGGGAAACGATCCGCCGCATCGCCAACTACCTGATCGATCGCCAGGAGCCGTTTCTGCGGAATGGCGTGCGCTTTCTTGAGCCGCTGACCC
>JAFAYS010000011.1 GCA_019240175.1 Chloroflexota bacterium
GCACAAGCTCGTCGAGCAGCGTAAACGTCGCCTGCTTGCCCACGCGCGAGCCGAAGCAGATCAGCGCCTCTTGCGCCAGATTTCCGATGATATGCAACCCGCGCATGTTGCCTGTCGCGATGCCTTCGGCTTCCAGCAGCGCGTACAGATCGTTGCGCATCAACTGCTTGCCGCCCGCCAGCGCCCGCGTGATCACGTCACGGCTGCGCGCCAGCACTTCCTGATCGACGCCGACCTGCCGATAAATGCTCTGGGCGCGGCTGACCACACGGGGTGCCAGCAGATTGACCATCCAGCGCGCATCTGCCGCCGGAACAAAATGCACAGTGCCGCGCATCGGCCAGGTCCGCACGATCGTACGCTCGGCGACCACCTGCTCGATCGTCTGCTCGGTCGCCTGCTGCATGCGACAGCCGATCGCCCACAGCGATCCCAGAAAATCCTGCGCCTGCACCGCGCCCAGCCAGCGTACAACCTCAGCCGGATCGGTGAAGGTTGGCGGCACAACCCGCTGACTCACAAGCCGCTGAACGCCGATATCCGAGTTGATCATACGCGTGTCCTCTGCATACACTGGCTGCCTCACTGCTTGCATAGTATAAACTCCCCGGCTAGCTGCGCTTAAACGGCGCACCCTCGCCAGCCAGATCGCCGGCGAGGAAATCGATGATCACGCGAACGTTACCCATTAATCCCGCAGCGACGCGAAGAACGCGCGCAGATCGTTCACCAGCAGCTCGGGCGCGTCCTGCGCCGACCAATGGCTGCCACGATCGAACTCCGACCACTGCACAATCTGCTTGTGATCGCGCTCGGCAAAGCGGCGGATCGACTGAAAATCGTTGGCGAAAACGGCGACACCTAGCGGCACACTCGTCGGATCGCCCGTTTTGTCCTGGGCGTGCGCATCCTCGTAGTAGATCCGCGCCGACGATCCAGCCGTGCCGGTCAGCCAGTAGATCAGCGCGTTGGTGATCAGAAAATCGCGGCTGACGGCCTCACCCAACAGCTGGCTGCTCCACGCAAGCTGCCCGACCGGCGAGTCGCTCAGCGCGTAGGCCAGCGTCTGCGGCTGCGTCGATTGCAGCTTCGAAAAGCCGGTCATCGTATCGTTGAAGTTCTGAAGAAAGTTCAGCCGCCGAAAATCCTCTTCGCTCAGCCCCTCGAACTCCGCCGGATCGCCGGATGGAAACGAGAAGACCTGCGTCACATGCACACCGACCACATGCTCAGGATCGCAGCGGCCAACCTCGGGCGAAATGATCGAGCCGGCGTCGTTGCCGTGCGCGCCGTAGCGATCGTAGCCCAGCCCCTGCATCAGCGCGGCCCACGCACGAGCGATGCGGCGGCTATCCCAGCCGGTCTCGTGCGTCGGGCCGGAGAACGCAAAGCCGGGAATCGACGGGATCACCAGATGAAACGCTCGGGCCGGATCGCCACCATGCGCGCGCGGATCGGTCAGCGGCCCGATCAGATCCAGATACTCCACGATGGTTGCCGGCCAGCCGTGCGTTACAATGAGCGGCAGCGCGTCGGGCTCCGGCGAGCGCACATGCAAAAAATGAATATTCTGGCCGTCGATCGTCGTCGTGAACTGCGGATACCCGTTGATTCTGGCCTCCCAGGCGCGCCAATCGTAGCCGCTGCGCCAATAGTCGGTCACGTCCTTCACGAAATCCAGCGGCACGCCATACGTCCAGCCGACGCCGGGTAGCTGATCCGGCCAGCGCATACGGGCCAATCGATCGCTGAGGTCGTCGAGCGTCGCCTGGGGAATATCGATTGTAAAAGGTTTCACGTCCATGAGAGCAGCCTCGCTTTCGTATGTGAGCAGTAAATCATTACCAATCAGCGGCGGAAACTGTTTATCTATGAATCAACTATACAGGCGGATCAGGACAGAATTCGCCCTGATTAAACGCGGAGTTGCGACATGTATTCGCCTACGACTCGGCTTTTGACAGTGCTTGAGCTTTTGCAATCGTACAAGCAGATGAGCGGTCCCGAGATGGCGCGGCGGCTGGAGATCGACGTGCGCACGGTGCGACGCTATATCGTTATGCTCCAAGACATGGGCATTCCCGTGGAGGCAGAGCGCGGCCCGTATGGCGCGTATCAGCTGCAGCGCGGGCATCGTCTGCCGCCGCTGATGTTCACCGACTCCGAGGCGATCGCGCTGACACTCGGGCTGCTGGCGATCCGCGAGTTTCGCTTTCCGGTCGACGTGGCGGCGGTCGAGGGCGCGCTAGCCAAGACCGAGCGCGTGATGCCCAGCCGGCTGTTGCAGCAGGCGCGCGGCCTGCAAGAAGCGATCATTTTTCATGTCACCCAGCCGTCGGTCGTGCTCGACAACGATCTGGTAGTGTCGCTCAGCTCGGCGGTGCGCGAGC
>JAFAYS010000050.1 GCA_019240175.1 Chloroflexota bacterium
GTTACAGAGCGCGTAGGCCGTCGGCTGCTCAAGGCCGATCGCCAGCGCCTCCACGATCTGCCATTCGTCGTCGGGCATCAGCGATGAGAAGCAGGCTGTCCAGTCGTTCTGCGGCTGCGACAGCACAAAAACGATCGGGCCGCCGGCCTCGTTCAGCAGCGGCGTAAAGTCCTCTTCAATCTCGCGCAGCGCGACGCGCGCCAGCCCTTGCGCCTCCATCACGCCGTCCAGCGCGTCGATGATCGCCGCTGGAACCTCACGAATCAGGATCACTTTCTCGTTTCGTTGCACAGCATCCTCCTCGATGGGGGAGTATGTTTTATTCGTCGTCGAGCGCCTCGCCGTGGGTTTCTTGCCACAGCTCAGCCAGGACCGGCTTCATGGTCGCGAAGCTAAAGCCGCGCCGCTGCAAAAAGCTGCCGAACTTGCGCTGAAACGTCGCGCGGTCGGTTTCCCTGGCGTATTTGTGCAGCGCCTTGCGCGCAACGTCGACGCAGGCTGCGTGCTCAGAGTCCTCGTTGACGTTGGCCTCGATCACCTGATCGACGACCTGACGATCAATGCCCTTCGCGCGCAGCTCCTGGCGCAGCGCCTGAGCACCACGCGGATTGAGATTCTGGCGATTGTTGACCCATAGCTGGGCAAATTGCGCATCGTCGATCAGCTCGAGATCGCGCAATCGCTTGATCGTGTTGTCGATCTGCTCGGGCAAGAACTGTTTCTGCTTAAGCCTGGTCCGCAGCTCTTGCTCGGAGCGTGGTCGCACTTCCAGTAGTCGGAGCGCCGCGTTCCAGGCTTGCGATCCGCGCTCGGCCTGCTCCAGCCGATCCCAGTCGCCCTGCGAGAGCACCTGGCCTTTGCGCAGTTTCTCGTCCTGCATCACGTAGATGCTGATACCGATCGCGAACTGGCCGTCGATAAACACGTTCACGCGCTCTTGATCGCCTGCCTGTATGGCAAGCGTTGTTATGGTTCCTGGTGGCATAAGCTAAATCTACGGCACGAATGCCAATGGGGGCGTTCGATCGAACGCCCCTTAGGTAGAGATTGTGGTGTTGGTTGCTTAGGCTTCCTCGAAAACGCCGCCGTCGTCTTCTTCTTCTTCCGTCTGCTTATCCGCTGCGGCTGGCGCTGCGGCAACCATCTGCGCGCGGATCAGACCGGCGATTTCTTCGGTCAACGCGGGATTGGCTTTCAAGAAGTTCTTGGAGTTTTCGCGTCCCTGACCGATGCGGTCATCGCCGAGGTAGAAGAAGGCACCGCTCTTGCGCACGATCTCCATGTTCACGGCGACATCCAGGACGTTGCCTTCGCGCGAGATGCCCTCGTTGTACATGATGTCGAACTCGGCCTGGCGGAACGGCGGAGCGACCTTGTTCTTGACAACTTTGACGCGGGCGCGCGCGCCGATGACGTCGGTGCCGCTCTTGATCGACTCGATACGGCGAATGTCGAGGCGAACCGAGGAGTAGAATTTGAGCGCCTGACCACCGGTCGTGGTTTCGGGGTTGCCGAACATCACGCCGATCTTCATACGCAGCTGGTTCAGGAAGACCAGCGCCGTGCGCGATTTGGAGACCGCGCCGCCGAGCTTACGCAGCGCCTGCGACATCAGGCGGGCCTGCAAGCCGGGCAATGAGTCGCCCATGTCGCCTTCGATCTCGGCACGTGGCACCAGCGCTGCCACCGAGTCCACCACGACGATATCGACCGCGCCTGAGCGCACCAGCGTTTCGCAGATTTCAAGCGCCTGCTCGCCGGTGTCGGGCTGCGAGACCAGCAGATCGTCGATGTTGACGCCACAGCCAGCCGCATAGATCGGATCGAAGGCGTGCTCGGCGTCGATAAAGGATGCCGTGCCGCCCATCTTCTGGGCTTCTGCGATGATATGCTGGGCCAGGGTGGTTTTGCCGGAGCTTTCTGGGCCGTAGATTTCGGTGATGCGTCCGCGTGGGATGCCGCCTACGCCGAGGGCCAGATCAAGCGCAATTGCGCCGGTGGGGATGGTTTCGATCGCGAGCCGTGAGTTGGCCTCGCCCATTTTCATGATCGAACCTTTGCCGAACCGCCGGTCGATCTGGCTCATCGCCGCCGCTAGTGCCTTTTCCTTCTCAGGACTGATGGGCATCTTGCACTCCTTGTGTACGTACTCGTACTCGTGTGTCAACTCGTGTTCATGACCACAAGAGGCATGTGATCAACGCCCTGCGGTGGCGCATCGGTAGTATAGCACGCTTGTTCTTTGATTGCAAGCGCGAATCGGCCATCCAGGCCGTTGTTTGCCGTTCGGTTTCAGCACTTTTCAGTATGTGGACGGCCAATAAACGATCTTTGATGCGGCTTTTGCGGTTGCCAATGCCGGCTTCGCTGTCGGCACGCGCGGAGTCGGCGGGTGATTGGCGAAGTCGAGCGGATGATGGTTAGGTGCGCGGGCATTCGGCGCTGTGTGGCCAATGCATGACATAATGCTGCA
>JAFAYS010000062.1 GCA_019240175.1 Chloroflexota bacterium
ATCTCCGCCGGCGGCATCAACTGGCACTACCTCGAATGGGGCGATCGTGGGCCGGCGCTGGTGCTCTGGCATGGCATCACCAGCAGCGCTCGATCCTGGTGGGCAGTCGGGCCGTTTCTGGCTGGAATCGGCTTCCACGTCTTCGCGCCGGATCTGCCGGGCCACGGCCAAACCAGCGACTCGCCCAATGGCTACGCGATCGAGACAACCGCACGGTTGCTTGACAGCTGGCTCGCGGCGCTGGGCTTCGACTCGCCGATCGTGCTGGGCCACTCGTGGGGCGGCATCAACGCGCTGGTTTATGCCACACTTCCTGAGGCGCAGGTTCGTCCACGCGCGGTGGTGCTGGAAGATCCGGTAATCATGCTGGGTGCCGACGCCGAGGCTTATCTACCGAACTTTACCGCCGGCATTGGCATGCAGCGCACCGAGGCAGCGATCGCTGAGCTGGTCGCGGCCAATCCGCGCTGGCATGAGTGCGACGTGTGGTGGAAGATCGAGGCGCTGCAGCAGGTGCGGCGCTCAGCCGTCGAAGGCTTTTTCCGCGACAACGCCGCGATCAACGTGGTCGAGCGGCTGCGCGAGATCGACGTGCCGGCCCAGATTCTGGTCGCCGATCCTGAGTTCGGCAGCATCTGGAAGGCCGAGCATCTGGCGCTGGTCAACGGGCTGGTGCCGTCGTCGGTCGGCGTCGAGGTGATCGAGGGCAGCAGTCATAATATTCATCGCGACACGTTCGCGCCGTTTAGCATGGCGCTCGGCGTGTTCGTGCGGCAGTTTCTCAAGTCGCGATCGTAAGCGTGCCGTCGCTAGGAAGAAGGAGCATCTATGACAGCGTTTGGTCGACTGCCGAGCACTGAGCAAGCTTGGACTACGCTTGGCCCGCTGCAAGCTGTGGAGCGCACCGAGCGTGGTGTGCGCTGCGACTGCGGCGGCCCGCAGCTCGCGATCGTGGTGCTCGCGCCGAATCTGATCCGCGTGCGGATTGCGCCCGCTGGCGAGTTCGCGCTGCGCCGCTCGTGGGCGGTGACGCGCGACGATCACGAGTGGCCGTCCGTGCCCTTCGAGGTGCGCGAGCAGGAGGCTGCGATCGAGATCGAGACGGCGGCGATGCTGGTGCGGATTCAGCGCGAGCCGTGTCGTGTGGCCTGCTTCGACAAGCAGAACCGTCCGTTCGCGCAGGATGCGGTGCTGGGCAGTGGCTGGCGGCTGGGCGGCGTGTGTGGCTGGAAGCAGATCGAGGCGGGCGAGCACTTCTACGGCTTCGGCGAGCGCACGCGGCTGCTCGATCACCAGTCAGAGCAGCTGACCAACTGGACCGTCGATGCGGTCCACTACAGCTCGGCGACCGACAACATGTATATCGCGATCCCGTTCGGCATGGTGCTGCGGCCCGAGGTTGGCTATGGCCTGTTTTTCAACACCACCCATTGGAGCCGCTTCGAGATCGACACCGAGCGGCCCGGCGAGTGGAGCATGGAGTCGCGCGACGGGGAGCTGGACTATTACATTATCTACGGCCCTGAGCCAGCCGCGATCGTGAGCAGGTACTCTGAGCTAACCGGACGTATGCCGCTGCCGCCGCGCTGGGCGCTGGGCTATCACCAGTGCCGTTGGAGCTACGAGTCCGAGGTGATTGTGCGGGATCTAGCGCAGGAGTTTCGCAGCCGCCGCATTCCCTGCGATGTAATCCATCTCGACATCGATTATATGCGCGGCTATCGCGTGTTCACCTGGAGCCCCAAGCGCTTTCCCGAGCCCGCAAAGCTGGTGCGCGATCTGGCTGAGGCCGGCTTCAAGATCGTCACGATCATCGATCCCGGCGTGAAGCACGAGCTAGAGGCCGACTACGAGCCCTTCGATCAGGGCATGGCTAATGATTATTTTGTGCGCGAGGTCGATGGCACGCTGTTTCACGGCTATGTCTGGCCGGATCGCGCGGTCTTTCCCGATTTTCTGCGGCCCGAGGTGCGCGAGTGGTGGGGCGATCTCCATCGCGCGCTGACCGAGATCGGCGTGGCGGGCATCTGGAACGACATGAACGAGCCTGCGATCAAAGATCAGCCGTTTGGTGAGCCCGACGGCAAACATATCACCATGCCGCTCGACGCGCCGCAAGGACCCGAAGATGAGCGTACGACCCATGCCGAGGCGCGCAATCTTTACGGCTCGCTGATGTCGCGCGCAACGCGTGAAGGCCTGAACCGACTGCGGCCCAACGAGCGCTCGTTTATGCTTTCGCGCTCGGGCTTTGCCGGCATTCAGCGCTGGACGGCCTCCTGGATGGGCGATAATCGCTCGGTCTGGGATCATCTCGAAACATCGCTGCCCATGCTGGCCAACATGGGCCTGTCGGGCGTGCCGTTCGTCGGCTGCGACATCGGCGGCTTCTTTGGTAACGCCACGCCTGAGATGTTCGCGCGCTGGATGCAGGTTGGCGTGCTGTATCCGTTTATGCGCGGCCACTCCGAGCTCGGCAGCAAGGCGCACGAGCCCTGGATCTTTGGCGAGGAGGTTGAGCGCATTTCGCGTGAGTATATCGAGCTGCGCTACCGGCTGCTGCCCTACATCTACTCGCTCTGCTGGGAGGCGGCTAGCACTGGCGCGCCGATCCTGCGACCGCTGCTCTACCACTTCCCCAACGATCCGCGCACTTACAAGCTGCACGATCAGATGCTGCTCGGCCCGTCGCTGCTGGCCGCGCCGGTGGTGAAGCCGGGCGTTGAGTATCGCAGCGTGTATTTGCCCGCCGGCACCTGGTATGACTGGTGGAGCGGCGAGCGCTTTGAAGGTCCGACCGATATTCTAGCCGCAGCGCCGCTGGATCGCATGCCGCTGTATGTGCGCGCCGGCGCGATCATTCCGCTGGCTCCCGTGATGCAATACACCGAGGAGCGCCCGATCGATGAGCTGACCATGCTGGTCTGGCCCGGCGACGGCGAGTGGACGCTGTACGAAGATGATGGCCGGAGCTTTGAGCATCAGCAGGGCGCGTGGTCCACGACAACGCTCCGCGTCCACGGCGAGAACGGCGCGACGACCGTTGAGATTGCGGCGCGTGAGGGCCAGTACACGCCACCGCAGCGCGACATGATCGTGCAGGTACTGGGCGCTGAGCCGCAGCGCTTCACCGACGACGGGAGTGCACGCAGCCTGAGCTTTTAGCTGGCCCTCACCCCCTAACCCCCTCTCCCACTGCGGTAGGCGAGGGGAAGAACAGGCCCTCACCCCGCTGCTAACGCAGCGCCCCTCTCCCGTTGCCACAGGAGAGGGGCTTTTTGGTACTTCTTTGTTCTTTTTGTTCCTTTGTTCCTTTGTTCGTCTGCCCCGGTTCTAGGTTCTAGGTTCTGGGTTCTAGGTTCTCCGTCCGTCACGCTACCAGCGCGCCTGCTTGCAAATCCGTGATCTTTTGTTCGACATCCAGCCGATCCTCGGCGTCGGGCTGCAGGCGAAGATAGGCTTGGAGATCTTGAATGGCCTCGTCGATGCGGCTTAGCTCGATCAGCGCCACCGAGCGGTTCTGGTACAGCTCCGCCATCTCGGGCGCGAGCGCCAGCGCCTGGTTGAGATCTGCGAGCGCCTCCGGCAGCCTGCCAGCCTCGTAGTGGAGCACCGCGCGGTTCGCCAGCGCCGGCGCTTGCTGCGGGTTGAGATCGAGCGCGGTGGTATAGTCGGCCAGCGCAGCCTCGGCCTGGCCTAGCGCCTCGAAGGCTTGCGCGCGTCCGATCAGCGGCAAGGTCTGATTGGGATCGAGATCGAGCGCGCGGCTATATGCGTCGACCGCGTCCTCGAAGCGCTCCATCAGCGAGTAGCATTGGCCAAGATTGGTCCAAACTTCCATGTACGGCGGGCTGAGATCGATCGCCTGCATGTAGTCATTCACCGCGTCTTCCAGCCGGCCCATCTTGAGATACACGCTGCCGCGCTCGTTGTAATACTCCGAGTAGTTAGGATCGAGCGCCATTGTGGCGGTGAAATACTTCAGCGCTTCGTCATACGGGCCGGTGTTGGCGTAGACCTGCGCGATGTTGTAGAGCAGCACCGAGCGATGCAGCAGATGCTCGTCGGGCTCTAGCTCCTCGTTCAGCTTATCGAAGCTCGTCTGGCACAGCTCGATCGCCTCCTGCGGACGCTTTTGGAAGTGACGAACCAGCGCCAGGCCGTTGCGATTGAACGCGGTCTGAAAGAACTTGGTATGCGCAGGCAGATTGGTCTTGGCCAGCTCCTGCAAGCCGCGATCCAGATAGGCCTCGGCGCGCGCCAGATCACGCTGGGGCAGATAGCGACCGTAGAGCATCGCCATGACGTAGCACCAGGCGAAGACATAGTCGGGATCGTCCGTGAGCGCGAGCGCGGTCTCGGCGATCTGCAAGCCCTCAAGGCCTTGGTTGAGCCCGGCGTAGCAGTTGAAGATCTTCATGTACACATCCAGCCGCAGCGATAGCTCGTCGGGCTGGTGCTGCTCAAGAATATGCAGGCATTCTTGGCCGTAGATCAGCGCATCCTCATAGAAGCCGCGCGTGGTGTAGATCGTGAAGGCGTAGAGCAGCGAGTTAAGCGCGCGCTCAGGCTGCTCGCTCATCTGCCAGTATTTGATCAGCCGGGGCGTGACGATCTCACGCTCAAAGCCATCGATGCGTGACTGCTCGATCAGCTCCTTGATCCGCGCCATCACCGTTTCCTGATCGATGACGACCGGCGGATCGGGCTCTAGATTCAGGCGGATAGCATGCGTCACATGCTCGGCGGCGATGTGCCTGGCGACCTGGGCGCGCTGACCTGGGCTGATGCTCAGGATCAACGTTAGCTTGAGCCGCTCGCCGCGCCGACGCATCAGCTCGCCGAAGAATAGCTTGGTCAGCGCGCCGGCCCGATCGAAGTGGTCGCAGGCCAGCACGCAGGGCGTGCTTGTTGTAAGCTCGCACCAGCTGGCAAACAGATCGATCAGACCATGCACGATGCGAAACGCGCGGTCGGCGGCGTAGTTGCGCGTGCGCTCAGTGTCAGGGCTTAGCTCGGTCAGGCTAGGATTACGCACTTTGAGCGTGCGCTGGATCGCCGGCAGCACAACCGCCAGCTCATAGTCATGTTTGTTGAGCAGCTCGGGCGCGCGCGCCTCTAGCGTCGGCAGCATGCCGGCAAACAGATCGTTGAGACCGGCCCACGGCCCGTCCTCCTCGCGATCACTCGACAGCAGCCAGGTTGTGATCTGCTGCTGCTGGGCTTCGTCCAGCCACGCTTGTAGCTGCGCCCGCCGCGCCTGGCCCGGCTCGGCTTCAAGAACCATCACCTGGCTACTGCGCTCGTTTAGGGCTGTAGCAAATTGCCAATCCATCGGGATCAACTCCTTTGGGTTACGAGACTGCGAATCCACAAGCCTAAACCGAGGCCCAGGTGGAGAAAGGTCAGCAGCGCCATCAATACGACATTTGCGAAGCCGTAGGGGTTGGCCGCGTAGCCCGCGCGCACGATGCCGAAAACGAGCAGGCCGTAGTTCCAGAGTAGGGGTAGCGAAACAAAGAAGAGCGCGCTCAGGGCAATGATGCGCCCGCCGATCCAGATCAGGCTGTACCAGCGGATCGCGCGCAGCTCGGCGGCTGGAATATTTGACTGATCGACATAGGCAACGTTGGGCAACACGCGTGACAGCAGGTTGCGCAGAAAGGTCACGGCGTCTTGCAGCAGGTTTTTACATTTCAAAAAATTGGCGATCACAAAATAAAAATCGGTGCGGACAAAGAAATAGCATTGCCAGAGTAAGCTCAAAAGATAGGTCATCAGCAGCACGCGGCCTAGCAGCGCGACGTTCGGGTGCAGCGGGATTAATCCACGCTCGGCGGCGAAGAAGCCCAGAATCAGCACCGAGGCGCAGGTGGCGTCCAGCAGCGGCCCGGCCAGCATCGGCAGATAGCGTTGATTGCGCGGGATCGCCCACACGCCGGTCATATCGGTCTCCGCCACGACGACCCACAGCCGGTTGCTGATGCCCAGCCGCGACGAGACGCCCACCGCCCGCGCCGCCACCAGGTGTGCCATCTCATGGAAAAAGGTCGTGATATAGCCGATCACCATGACCAGAATACCGCCAAATGCGATGTGCTCGCTAAAAAAGTAGGCGCGCCAGCCCGGCAGCACCGCAGGCTCGGCGGCAACTGCCAGCAGTGCCAGCACAATCAAGACGCTGGTCACAGCCACGACGGGACGACTAAAGATGCGCTGTGCGATCGGTTGGGGGAAGTTGGCGAAGTGGAATTGAACGGGCGCGTTTTTAGTCGGTGCTACTTTGAAGACTGCGGCTTGGGCGGCGCTGGCGCTCTGGGTGCCGGCTGCGCCAAGCGGCTGGACAAAACCTTCGCCCTCAAGCTCCTGAAGAAATTCTTCGAGATCGGGAAGCTCGCCGTACTTTTGCTGGTAGATCTGCTGTGCCTCGCCGACGGTTTTGCCCTGGCTCAAGTGATCAAGAATTTCGATAGCATCGGGCGGCAGAGCAAGAAACGTGGCGGTGTCGGTGCGGCCAATCACGATCTCTTCGCCGTCTGGCTGGCGGGTAAATGGGTAAATCGCAACACAGGTATCAGTCGCGTACTGTCCCATCGCAGGTTTGACTCGCTTTGTAGGAGAGGTTCGGACCGCCACCCGGACGTGACGGTCCAGTGTGGAAATGGAAACTAATTAGCGGATGACATCGTCGCTCGGTGGGCAGATCCAGGGGCACGCGCCGCAGGGATATGCAGCAGCCGTCGTCTTGAGGGTTTCAGCTTTGCGGATGCTGATCTTCTTCATTGAGGTCACCTCCTTTGCTGTGGGGTTGGTCGCTACACATGGGCGCGACATGACCTATTACATCAAAGATCGATGGTTAAAAATAGATTAAACGGATACAGCAAAGCGATACAGTGACGATACAGGGCCAGTACATGGCCAGTACAGTGATGTATCGTAGGCTGATCAAGCGGTGATGGCGCTACAAAGCAAAGAGCCATAGATCAAAACCGCTTGATCTATGGCTCTGGCCCTGACGCCTTGTAGGCGAGGGGAAGCACAGGCCCTCATCCCCAGCCCTTCTCCCGTTGCGACAGGAGAAGGGAGTAGTGGTATTTTTTTGTTCTTTGTTCTCTGTTCTCTGTTCTTTTGGTTCTAGGTTCTAGGTTCTGGGTTCTGGGTTCTAGATTCTCAGTTATTCGGCCTCCGGAGCAGATTTTCCAGGTTGCCGCTGAAGAACTGGCTCAGCGGGCCGCCTGGCGGCAGATCGCTGTCCTGGATCGCAGCGCCTTCGACCCATTTGGTGTAAAACGGTGTCATGTCTTTGCCCGCAACCTGGCTCAACGTCTGCAGCCACTCGTCGCTGTCGGCGCGATCGAATTGCTGCTCCTGGTAGTAGCGACGCAAAAACTCGAAGAACTTCTCGTCGCCCAGCTCCTGGCGCAGCACATCATACATCAGCGCGCCCTTGCCGTAGACCACGCCGCTATACTGCTCACCGTTGAAGTCTTGGACAGTCTGATCCAGCCGCTCGTCGCCGCTGTCCAGGATCACGCGGTAGGGCACGCTGATAAACAGATCGCGCGCCATGAGCCCTGCCTCCGCGCCGAGCGTCTCGTCCACATAGAAGGCCGACGACCAGTTGGTCAGCGATTCGTCGAGCCAGGGCTGCTTAAACGCATCGCTGCCGACCACGCCGTACCACCACTGGTGCGCGACCTCGTGCGCGGTCGTGAAGGCCAGAATATTCGCGCCCTCGGTGCCTTCGATCACGCCGCCCAGATTGCCGAACGGCGCGGCGGTGTTTGGATCGTAGTACTCGCTGCCGATCATGATCAGCCCGGTCGATTCCATGCCCGCCGCGCCGCCACCCAGCGCCACCTGCGCCACATCGATCTCTTTGTATGGATACGCGCCAAACTGCTGGCTAAAAATTTCGATCGATTTGGCCGCTGTGTCTAGCGCAGCCTGACCGCCGACATCGCTGTCCGGCAGATAGTAGGAGTTGACACGTACCTCGCCGACCTGCTCGCTCACGCTTTCGAACTGATCGCTGGTGACCACTACGAAGTTACGGGCCAGCGCCGCGACGATCGTGTGCGCGGTGTTGCCGCTCTGCTCCTGCGCGCCGGTCTCTACGCCGCTGGTGACAACTTTCATGTCGCTGGGCGCGGTAAAGCTGACCTCGTAGTTCGACGCGTCGGTGTTGGTGGGGTCGCCCTGCGCGCTGACCGGATTCAGCAGCCAGCCGCCTTTTTCATAGACTGCCAGCTCCGGATGCCAGTTATACAGCGCAAACACGCCGTCCGACTCGTTGAAAATGCCGTAGCCGCCGCCTGTGCTTGGCACGATCGTCGTGAAGCGCATGCTGATCTCAGCCGACTGTTTGGGCGCAAGTGGCTCCGGCAGCGCGATCTTGAGCGCGGTATTGTCGATTTCCAGGCTGGACTGCGCCGCCGCGCCGTTCACCTGCACATCTTCGACGCTGATCTCGCCCTCGCCGTAGTGCGCCGCGTTCACGTAGAGCCGGAGATAGATCTCGTTCAGCGCCGTGTCTTCGGTATTGGTCAGTTGGATCGACTGCGCGCCGGTGATGCGGTTTTGCTGCGGATCGAGCGCGGCGCTGATGCTGTAGCGCGTGGCATTCTCCCGCTGGCCTAGCGCGGCCTGGCTCCCCGAAACCAGCGAGGCCGCGACATCCGAGCCCAACGGCGGCGTGCCTGGATCGGCGGGCGGCGCGGGTCTGCTGGTTGGCTCAGAATCTGTCGCGCTGGTTGGTGTCGCCTCGGCGGGCTGCTCGCTTGATCTCCTGGGCGTGACCGTCGCTTGGCTGGTCGGCTCCTCGTCAGCTGTCTCCGGCTCCTCAGCCACTGGCGTCAGCTCAAGTCCGGCGCTGGTCGTCGCAACTGATGCCGCAAACTGTTGACCCTGGCGAAAAAGTAGATAGCCGGCAGTCGCGCCGGCACCGCAGACCAGCAGCACCATTATTGTCACGAGCCCAGCCACGATCCAGATCGTTCGTCGCTGCATGTGTATCCTTTCACGGCGCTTGCCGTATAGTGTACTCCTGAAAATCGCTTGCTATATGCTACTATACGCCAAGCAGCTAGCAAGGAAGGAAGCGATGGCGAATCAAGCCCCGTTTATCCAGCGTTTAGCGGAGCAGGCCAAACAGGTGATGCTCCTGGCTCAGGAAGAAGCCAATACCTATCGCCAGCCGCTGGTGGGCACCGAACACGTGCTGCTGGCGCTGATCCGCGCCCAAGAGTCGATTGCCGCGCAGGTTTTGCTCGGCTGTGGCGTAACGCTCACGCGCGCGCGTGAGGCCGTCGAGTTGCTGGCCGGCTACGGTGCGCGGCGACACCCGGCTGCCGGCTCGCCCATGAAGTGGACCAAGCGCACCCAGGAGATTTTCGAGGTCGCCGATCGGCTGAGTCGTGGCGCTGCCAGCCCCACGCTCGACACCGAGCATCTGCTGCTGGCGCTGCTTGAGATCCAGGGCAGCGCCGCGCTAGGCGTGCTGCAAACGCTGGGCGTGGAGCGCGGTGCTTTATACGCCATGCTGCGCTCGGCCATGAATGGACAGGCCGCTCCACCAGTTGCTCCGCCTGTCAGCCGCTCCTTCGACGCGCAGCCGCCGCAGCTCACCCACCTCGACGCGCAGGGCCAGGCGCGCATGGTCGATGTCGGCGCTAAAGCCGAGACCACTCGCGAGGCGATTGCGCGCGGCTCGGTGGTGATGCATCCCGAGACGCTGCGGCTGATCCTCGACGGCGCGCTGCCCAAAGGCGACGTGTTGGCGACCGCGCGCATTGCCGGGATCATGGCCGCCAAAAGAACCAGCGATCTGATCCCGCTCTGCCATCCGCTGATGCTCAGCTACGCCAACGTCACGATCACGCCCGTTGTCGCCGAGCACGCGCTGCACATCGAGGCCACCGTGCGTGTCAGCGGCAAGACCGGCGTCGAGATGGAGGCGCTGACCGCTGTGTCCGTGGCGGCGCTCACAATCTACGATATGTGCAAGGCCGTCGATCGCGGCATGCGCATGACCGACATTCGGCTGGCCGAGAAGCGCGGCGGCAAAAGCGGTGAGCTTGTGCTGGAATAAGCGCCGTCTTTCCTCATCTCCACGCGCGGCCCGCAATCACGATAGCCCGCATGTTCCGCGTCTGCGCCAGGGAACCAAACACCCGCGATCAGTGTATCTAGAGGAACGAACTTCTCGCGAGGGGTTCTTGTGGATCAATCTGACCTGATCGTCCGGGCGCAGCAGGGCGACGGGACAGCCTGGGAGCACTTGGTTCGCCAGCATCAGGATGCCGTTTTCCGGCTGGCCTATCTGCTCCTGGGCGACGCCGACGATGCCGACGATGTGGCGCAAGAAACGTTTATTCGGGCGTTTGGCGCGCTCGATCGCTTCGATCCGTCGCGACCGCTCCGGCCCTGGCTGCTCC